>JAAYHO010000287.1 GCA_012735335.1 Gammaproteobacteria bacterium | reverse complement strand
GGCGCCATGGCGGGTGCAGTGCTGCTGGGTTCGGTATGGCTGTTCAGTCTGGCCACCATCACCACCGCCATGGGTGCCGGTGGCATCGGCGTGGTGGCCACGGTCACCATCGCCCGCTCTGCGCCACCGGCCGAGCGAGGGGCGATGAACTCGGCGTTCTTCCTCGCCGCCTACATGACCATGGCTACCGTAGTGCTGGGTATCGGCTTTGCCAGCGACCGGCTGGGCATGGTCAACAGCATGCTCGGCTTCACCTTGGTGATCTCGCTGGCTGCCGCCGGCCTGATGCTGATGTACAAGCGGGTCCAGGCCTGAGCCGCTGTCTCCTCGGAGTTACTGGAGCCAGCGCCAGACAAAGAAGCACAGAATACCGCCAGCAATGGTCGCCAGCAGGTTGCGCCAGCGCGCAGCAATGATGATCGCGGCAATGCCGCCGATCAGGTAGGCGTTATCCAGCGACAGCTGCAGCCCTTCACCATCGGGCATCAGCATCACCGGCACGGCAATCGCCGAGAGCACCGCCACCGGCACATAGTTCAGCGCCTGGGCCACCACCGGACTGAAGCGCACCTTATGGCCCATGGCAAACAGGGTGTAACGGATGGCAAAGGTGATCACCGCCATACCCAGGATCAGACCGACCTCAAAACTGCTCATGGCACCTCCGGCAGGCCGCTGCCGGCCCTGCTGGCCAGACGTTCGGCAACCACCCCGGCACTGACCCCGAGCAACGCCGCGAGCATCAGTCCCAGCTTCCACGGCATGTCATGGGCTACCACGGCCACCACACTGGCGACCAGCGCGGCCACTATCATCGGGCGGTTGCGCAGCAGGGGTACCACTATGCCGATAAAGGTCGCGACCATGGCAAAATCCAGCCCCCAGTCGCCCAGCGACGGCAGCGCCTGGCCCAGTACCACACCGATCAGGGTGCAGAGGAACCAGAGGCTGTACATGGCCAGACAGGAGCCGAGAAAGTACCAGTGCTTGCGCTCCAACGGTGTTTCGCCCAGCAGGTAGTGTCGGTGCACCACGGCAAAGCTCTCATCGGTCAGCCAGAAGGCCAGCGCCACCCGCCAGCGCTGCGGCAGATGCCGCACGAAGGGCAGCAGGCTGGCGCTGTAGAGCATATGCCGCAGGTTGACGATCAGCGTGGTCAGCAGAATCACCGTGAGACTGGTGCCGCTGGCCACCAGACTGGCGGCAACGAACTGTGCAGAACCGGCAAACACCAGCAGCGACATGGCCAGGGTGGCCGCTACCGACAGGCCGGAGGACACCGCCAGGGTACCGTAGACGATACCGAACGGCACGGCGCCGATCAGCATGGGAATGGTATCCCGCATACCCAGCAGGAACTCCCGGGATGATGACATGCTGCTCCCTTGTGTCAGTATTCAGTGGCGTCAGAGGTTGACGTAGCGACTGATCAGCGCGCGCAATGCGGCGGGTTTGACCGGTTTGGGCAGGAAGTCCAGACCGTGCAGACGGATCTGCGTGACCAGCTCGTTGCGGCCATCGGCACTGATCACCACCCCCGGCAGATCGGGATTGATTTTACCGCGTAACCAGCCCATGAGTTCCAGTCCGGTGTCACCATCATCCAGATGATAGTCAGCCAGCACCAGCTCCGGGACGAAGCCGGTGGCCAGCACCGCCTCCACCTCCCGGCGGTCCCGGGCCACGGCGACGTTGCACTGCCAGCGGCTGAGCAGGCTCTGCATGCCCACCAGAATGGTCGACTCGTTATCGATACAGAGCACCTGGGCACCACTGAGAATGGGCGCATTGGCCGAGCGTACCGGCCGGTGGTCGCGATCATAGCGGGCAACAGGTACGGTGACACTGAACACGCTGCCGCGCCCCGGCCAGGAGCGCACCGACAGCTCGTGCCCCAACACCCGACACAGACCATCGGCAATCGCCAGCCCCAGACCCAGTCCCTTCTCCGCCTGGGTGCGGTGGTTATCCAGCCGCTGGAATTCCTGGAAGATGGTCTGCAGCTTGTCCCGGGGGATACCCGGGCCCTGGTCCCACACCTCGATGCGCACCGCATCCGGCAGGCGGCGCATGCCCAGCACCACCCGGGAGTTGCCCGCATAGCGGAAGGCATTGGTCAGGAAGTTCTGCAATATCCGGCGCAGCAGACGAATATCACTGCGCACCCGCAGACGGCTGGAGTGCACGCGCAGATCCACGCCCTGCTCCAGCGCCAGTGCACCGAACTCGATGCGCAGCGGCTCGATCAGTTCATTGAGAACAAAGTCGCTCCACTCCGGGGTGATGCGGCCGGATTCCAGTCGCGACAGATCCAGCAGGTCGGAAATCAGGTCTTCAGCCGAACGCAGCGAGGTATCCAGATGGCGCACCAGCTCCTGCGCCTCGCCAGGCAGATTGGGCTGGTGCCCCAGCGCAGCGGAAAACAGCCGGGCGGCGTTCATCGGCTGCATCAGGTCATGGCTGACTGCGGTGAGGAAGCGCCCCTTGGACTGGCTGGCCTGCTCGGTCTGGGCCTTGGCCTGGATCAGCGCCTGGTTCAGCTCGGAGAGCTCCCGGGTGCGCTCTGCCACCCGCTGTTCGAGGCTTTCATTGGCCTCCTTCAGCCCTGCTTCGGCCTCACGGAAGGCGGTAATGTCGGTAAAACTCATGACAAAGCCGCCGCCGGGCATGGGGTTGCCGATGATCTCGATCACCCGGCCGGTGGGAAACAGCCGCTCGGAGCGGTGCGCAGTACCCTTGCGCATCCAGTTGACGCGCTTTTCCATGTGCATTTCCGGGTCACCCGGGCCACAGAGCCCACGCCGGGCATTGCACAGGATCAGGTCGGCAATCGGCCGCCCGATGGTGATCAGCCCGTCAGGATACTGGAACATATCCAGATAACGCTGGTTCCAGGCCACCAGCCGCAGCTCCTTGTCCACCACGCTGATGCCCTGGGTAATATTCTCGATCGCGCCCTGCAGCAGCCCCCGGTTGAACTGCAATACCTCCGAGGCCTCGTCGACAATGCGCACCACATCCTCGAAGTGCATGTCACGCCCTTCGATGGCGGCCTTGACCACCACCCTGGCCGAGGACGCACCCAGCACCCCGGCCAGCAGCCGTTCGGTCTGGCTGATCCAGTTGCTGTCGGCCACCTGGACGGTATTCAGCTCCACACCCTGGGCCTCGGCAAAGCGCTCGAAACCGGCCCTGGCCCGCTCCTCACCGATGAAGCGCGCGGCCAGCGTCAGCAGGTCATCCACCGTCACCCGCAGCATGGCCCGGCTCGGGCCGGTATCCCAATCATCATCCAGGCTGACAAAACGGCTGGCCTGCCAGTGCTCCAGCACCCGCGTACGGCTGATCATGGACACAATCACGAACACCGCAAAGTTGCAGCTCAGGGCCATGATGCTGCCCAGGGTAATACCATCCAGCGGCAGACCGTACGCCCCGCCGTAGACTTCCTGGAGAAGCGGCCAGTCAGCCTGGCTGATGAAGTTCAGCAACGGCATCACCAGCAGATAGAACCACAGACTGATACCCACCAGCAGCCCGGCAAACACCCCGGTGCGGTTGGCCTGCTTCCAGAACAGCGCGCCGATCATGGCCGGGGCCAGCTGGGCGATGGCGGCAAAGGCGATCTGCCCGGTATTGGCCAGGCTGCCCGCCGAACCGATCAGGCGGTAGACCACATAGGCCAGCAGCAGGATGATCAGAATGGCGCTGCGTCGCAGGTTGAGCATCCAGCCGCGGAATTCCTCGTAGGAACGCTCCTGCTGCTTGCGCTTGCGCAGCAGCAGCGGCATCACCACGTCATTGGACACCATGGTACTCAGGGCAATGGCAGCAACGATCACCATGCCGGTGGCCGCTGACGCACCACCGATAAAGGCCAGCAGCGCCAGCACCGGCTGGCCCTCCATCAGCGGCAGGTTGATCACATAGGAGTCGGCGGACATGCCGCTGCCAAAGTGCAGCTGGCCGGCCAGACTGATCGGCAACACGAAGATCCCGGCCAGCAGCAGATACCCGGGAAACACCCAGCGGGCCACGCGCAGATCCCCGGACTGGATATTCTCCACCACCGCCACCTGGAATTGCCGGGGCAGGCAGAGAAACGCCAGAATGGCGATCAGCGTCTGGAACAGCAGATTCATCCGCAAGGTGTCGCGCTGCCAGTAATCCTGCAGTTCGGGGCTGTTGGCGGCGCGCTCGACCAGCTCGCCCACCCCGCCAAACAGCATGAAGGTGACAAATACCCCAACGGCGATAAAGGCCAGCAGCTTGACCAGCGACTCGAAGGCAATCGCCAGCATCATGCCCCGGTGGTGCTCGGTGGCG
>JAAYHO010000286.1 GCA_012735335.1 Gammaproteobacteria bacterium | reverse complement strand
TTGAAACGGCTGCGATCCATGCTTTGAGGTAAACATAGCCCAGAGAATGGCGCTTGGCCATGGTCAGAAAGTCATAGAGGGTGAAGGCAGGTGTCGGTCGGCGTATGACCGGCGTTCAAGGCAACCTGCGCACCATACAAACAAGGATGCGACCCCCCTCCCTCCTCGCTATAATGGCCGTTTTTGCGACTCTGTCTCACGGCGCGCGGAGTTCCTGCATCTGTAGCCCCACCGATCGGCGGGCCATGCGGGACTCCTGTAAGCTGCCGTGGCACCCTTTACCGTCGCCAGCCCTATACCGGACAGCCAAAACACCCATGGATAAAACCTACCAGCCCCACGCTATCGAATCTTCCTGGTACCAGACCTGGGAGCAGAACAATTATTTTGCTCCGCAGGGTTCTGGCGAGTCGTACACCATTGCCCTGCCGCCGCCGAACGTGACCGGTAGCCTGCACATGGGCCATGGTTTCAATAACTCCATCATGGATGCCTTGATCCGTTTCCGCCGTATGCAGGGTCGCAATACCCTGTGGCAGCCGGGCACGGACCATGCGGGGATTGCTACGCAGATGGTGGTGGAGCGTCAGTTGGGTGCTCAGGGTGTGAGCCGGCATGATCTGGGCCGGGAGAAGTTTCTGGAGAAGGTCTGGGAATGGAAGGAAGAGTCCGGCGGCAACATTACCCGTCAGATTCGTCGGCTGGGCAGTTCGGTGGACTGGAGCCGTGAGCGCTTCACCATGGATGAGGGCATGTCTGCCGCCGTGCAGGAGGCCTTTGTTCGCCTGCATGAGGACGGGCTGATCTACCGTGGCAAGCGTCTGGTGAACTGGGACCCGAAACTGCACACCGCCATTTCCGATCTGGAAGTGGAGAACCACGACGAGACCGGTTCGCTGTGGCATCTGCGTTATCCGCTGGCGGATGGTGCGACCACTGCCGATGGCAAGACCTATCTGATTGTGGCCACCACCCGTCCGGAAACCGTGCTGGGTGATACCGCTGTGGCGGTCAACCCGGAAGATGAGCGCTATCAGGCGCTGATCGGCAAGTTTGTCGAGCTGCCTTTGGTTGGCCGGCGCATTCCGATTGTCGGCGATGACTACTGTGATCCGGAGTTCGGTACCGGCTGCGTGAAGATCACCCCGGCCCACGACTTCAATGACTATGACGTGGGCAAGCGCCACAACCTGCCGCTGATCAACGTGCTGGACAAGGACGCAGCGGTGCTCGCCACCGCCCAGGTATTCAATGTCGATGGCAGTGTAAATACCGAGGTGGACGCCACCCTGCCCGCCGCCTATGCCGGGCTGGACCGCTTCGAGGCGCGCAAGCGGATTGTTGAAGACTTTGACGCCGCTGGGCTGCTGGAGAAGATCGAGCCGCACAGCCTGAAGACGCCGAAGGGCGACCGCTCCGGTGCGGTGATCGAGCCCTGGCTGACCGACCAGTGGTACGTGTCCACCAAGCCGCTGGCCGAGCCTGCGATTGCCGCCGTGGAAGACGGCCGCATCCAGTTTGTGCC
>JAAYHO010000285.1 GCA_012735335.1 Gammaproteobacteria bacterium | reverse complement strand
GATTATACGCAGGTTGACCGCAAATGCGTAACAGGCGCAGCAAACGAGTTGCTACGCCGTATTACCTGCCCTGACGCAGGCGCTCGACCGCTTTGGCCAGCACCTCTACCGCATGCTGCACATCCTCGCTGGTGGTAAAGCGGCCCAGCGACAGACGGATAGAACTGTGCGCCAGCTCGTCTGCCAGACCAATGGCGCGCAGCACATAGGACGGTTCGACCGAGGCCGAGGTGCAGGCCGAGCCGGTGGACAGCGCCAGATCCCGCAGCCCCAGCAGCAGTAACTCGCCATCCACCCCACTGAAGGCCAGATTCAGGTTGTGCGGAATGCGCTGCTCGGCCGAGCCATTCAGCGACACGCCTTCCACTCCCTTGAGCCCCTCCAGCAATTGAGCATGCAGCTCGCTGATACGCCGGGTCTCGGCCTGCATCTCGGCTCCGGCCATGGCGAAAGCCTCGCCCATGCCGACCAGCTGGTGCGGTGCCAGGGTGCCGGAGCGCATGCCGCGCTCGTGTCCACCGCCGTGGATCAGCGCCTCGATGCGCACCTCCGGCGAACGCCGCACATAGAGCGCACCCACGCCCTTGGGGCCGTAGCTCTTGTGGGCGCTGAAGGACATCAGATCCACCGGCAGCTTCTTCAGATTGATCGGCAGCTTGCCGGTGGACTGGGCCGCATCCACATGAAACAGGATGCCCCGCTCCCGGGCGATGGCCCCCAACGCGGCGATATCGTTGATCACACCGATCTCGTTGTTCACGTGCATCAGCGACACCAGAATGGTGTCCTCGCGCAGCGCCGCCTGCAGCTGTTCGGGACTGATCAGCCCATCGGCACCGGGCTTGAGCCAGGTCACCTCGAAGCCTTCGCGCTCCAGCTGGCGACAGGGATCGATGACCGCCTTGTGTTCGATCTGCGAGGTAATGATGTGCCGACCACGCTCGGCCATGGCCCGGGCCGCGCCCTTGATCGCCAGGTTGTCGGATTCGGTGGCACCGGAGGTCCAGACAATCTCCCGGGGGTCGGCGCCGACCAGATCGGCGACCTGACGCCGGGCCAGCTCCACCGCTTCCTCGGCCTGCCAGCCGTACTGGTGCGAGCGCGAGGCCGGGTTGGCAAAAATGCCATCCATGGTCAGGCAGCCACACATCTTCTCCGCCACCCGCGGGTCAACCGGTGTGGTGGCGGCATAGTCGAGATAGATAGGTAATTTCATCATCAGTCCTCAGCGCTGGTCGGCAGCATCGTCATCCTGCTCTGCGGCATGGGCATCGGCATCATCGATCAGCGCCTCAAATTGTTCGGCATCCAGTTTCGGCAGATCCCGGGCGCAGTAGTCGCTGCCCAGATCGTTGAGTGCCTGGCACATGCCCTCGATACGCGCATCCACCGCATGCATGTGGTCCAGCATCTGACCGATGGCCCGGGCTACCGGGTCGGGCATGTCGCGGGTTTCGCCATAGGCGTCAAAGCCGATCTTCTCGGCCATGGCCTGACGCTGACTGTGCAGCTCGGCTTCCTGTGCCTCCTTGCCCTCATCACGGACAATGATGCGACCGGGAATCCCTACCACGGTGGCACCGGCGGGCACCGCCTTGGTCACCACCGCGTTGGAGCCGACTTTCGCGCCCTTGCCCACGGTGAAGGGTCCGAGCACCTTGGCCCCGGCGCCGACCACCACCCCATCCTCCAGAGTCGGGTGGCGCTTGCCCTTGTTCCAGCTGGTACCACCCAGGGTCACACCCTGGTACAGGGTGACGTCATCACCGATCTCGGCGGTCTCACCAATGACCACTCCCATACCATGGTCGATGAAGAAGCGCCGCCCCAGCTTCGCTCCCGGGTGAATCTCGATACCGGTCAGCCAGCGCGCCAGGTTGGACAGCATGCGCGCCAGCAGCCGGGCATCGCGCCGCCACAGCCAGTGGGCCATCCGATGCAGCCAGATGGCATGCAGGCCGGGGTAGCACAGCAGCACTTCCCACTTGCTGCGCGCCGCCGGGTCACGGTGGAATACGCTGGCGATATCTTCTCGGATGCCTTCAAACATGCTCAGGATCTCCGCGCACCGGCAGCCTGGACGCCGATGGCCTTCTGGGTTTCTGTGAGGATGCCACGCAGGATATTCATCTCTACCTGATTCGGCTGACCGCGCTCATACAGGCGGCGCAGGCGCGACATCAGTTTCTTCGGCTGCTGCGGATCAAGAAAGCCGATCTCGACCATGACCTGCTGCAGATGCTGATAGAACAGCTCCATCTGCTCGGCGGTCACCGGCGGCTCGTCCTCGGCCACCGCCTCGGGCTTCTGGAAGCTGGTCGACAGCCCCTGACGCTTGAGACTCTGCATGCGCACTTCATAACTCAACACCTGCACCGCCGTAGCCAGGTTCAGCGAACTGAACTCCGGATCGGAGGGAATATGCACATGATAACGGCAGCGCTGCAACTCCTCGCTGGTCAGCCCCGAGTGCTCACGCCCGAACACCAGTGCCACCGGCCCGGCTGCCGGGCCCTCCAGCTGATCCAGCAGCTTGTCCGCCGCTTCGCGCGGGTCCACCACCGGCCAGGGGATACGCCGGTCCCGGGCACTGGTACCGAGCACCAGCACACAGTCGGCCAGCGCCTCTTCCAGCGTGGCTACCACACGGGCATTGGCGAGGATGTCATCGGCACCGGAGGCGCGGGATACCGCCTCAGGATCAGGAAAGCGCTCGGGATCCACCAGCACCAGCTGGCTCAGACCCATGTTTTTCATCGCCCGGGCGGCACCGCCGATATTACCGGGATGGCTGGTGTTCACCAGAACCACACGTATCTTGTCGAACACGGACACTCCAGAGTTGCAGCGAGGCAGACAGGAAAGAGGCCCATCTTACTAAAAGATGCCGACAGCTGACTACGATGCATTTGTGCAAGTCCTTCGGCAACTCTGGTATAATTTCCGGCTTTTCGTACCCCTACCAGAGATACCCCGTATGCAGCCCATGTTGAACATCGCCCTGCGCGCAGCACGCAGCGCTGGAGAATTGATCTATCGCTCCATGGAACGGCTGGACGTCCTGACCGTAAACGAGAAGGAAGCGAACGATTACGTCAGTGAGGTCGACCGGGCTGCAGAACAGACCATCATCCATCACCTGCGCAAGACCTACCCGGATCACGGCATCCACGCCGAAGAATCCGGCTTCATGCCGGGCCAGGGCGAAGG
>JAAYHO010000284.1 GCA_012735335.1 Gammaproteobacteria bacterium | reverse complement strand
CCAGTAACAGCAACACATCCTGCCCGGCCTCATCCTGCAGCCACAGCAACAGTTCCTGCATTCCCGGTTCGGCATACAACCGACCGGCATAATCCGCCAGACCCTGCATCGCTTCGCCCCTGGACGCTGATATACTCCGCGCCATGATAAAGATTGAATCCCTGACCCTGCAACGCGGCCCCCTGCGCCTGCTCGACAGCGCCGATCTGACCCTGCACCCGGGGCAGAAAGTCGGCCTGCTCGGTACCAATGGTGCCGGCAAATCCAGCCTGTTTGCCCTGCTGCGCGGCGAGCTGAGCGCCGATGCGGGCAACTGCTCGCTGCCCGCCGACTGGCGCATTGCCCACATGCGCCAGGAAATAGACGACCTGCAGCGTATCGCCATCGACTATGTACTGGACGGCGACCAACGCCTGCGCCAGCTCCAGCAGCAACTGGCCGAGGCCGAACAGCGGCAGGATGCGACCCAGCTTGGCACCCTGTACGCCGAACTGGAAGCCCACGGCGGCTTCAGCGCCGACAGCCGCGCCCGCACCCTGCTGGCCGGGTTGGGTTTTACCCCGACCCAGTGCGAGGCCCGGGTCGGGGATTTTTCCGGCGGCTGGCGGATGCGCCTGAACCTGGCCCAGACGCTGATGTGCCCTTCCGATCTGCTGTTGCTGGACGAGCCGACCAACCACCTGGATCTGGACGCCATTCTCTGGTTGGAGGACTGGCTCAAGCGCTATCCCGGCACCCTGCTGCTGATTTCCCACGACCGGGATTTTCTCGATGCGGTGGTCGAGCACATAGTGCATGTGGAATCACAGAAGCTGACCCTGTACCGGGGTGGCTACAGCCAGTTCGAACGCACCCGCGCCGAGCGTCTGAGCCAGCAGCAGGCCGCCTTCGAGAAACAGCAGGCGCAACGCGAGCATATGCAGAAGTACATCGCCCGCTTCCGCGCCCAGGCGACCAAGGCCCGCCAGGCCCAGAGCCGACTCAAGGCACTGGAGCGCATGGAGCTGCTCAGCCCGGCGCATGTCGACTCGCCGTTCAACTTCAGCTTCCGCGAGGCCGACCGTCAATCCGACCCGCTGCTGGATCTGCATGATGGTGTGCTTGGTTACGATGGCACGCCGATCCTGAACAATATAAAGCTGCAGCTGGCCCCCGGCGCACGTATCGGCGTGCTCGGCCCCAATGGTGCGGGCAAGTCGACCCTGATCAAGACCCTGGCTGGCAGCCTGCCGCTGATTGCCGGTGAGCTGAAGACCGGCGAGCATCTGGCGGTCGGCTACTTTGCCCAGCACCAGCTCGACAGCCTCGATCCGCAGGCCAGCCCGCTGCTGCACCTGGCCCGACTGGCGCCGCAGACCCGGGAGCAGGAGCTGCGCAACTTTCTTGGCGGCTTCGACTTCCACGGCAGCCGTGCCGAGGAGCCGGTGCTGCACTTTTCCGGTGGTGAAAAGGCCCGGCTGGCACTGGCTCTGATCGCCTGGCAGAAGCCCAACCTGCTGCTGCTCGACGAGCCCACCAACCATCTGGACATGGAAATGCGCCATGCCCTGACCCTGGCGTTGCAGGCCTTTGACGGGGCCATGCTGCTGGTATCCCACGACCGTGCGCTGATCCGCGATACCACCGATGAGCTGTGGCTGGTCGCCGACGGCAAGCTGCAGGTATATGCCGATGATCTGGACAGCTACACCCGCTGGCTGGCCCAGTTCCGCCAGCAGCAGGCCGAGGCAGCAAACCCATCCGACAGTCAGACCGGCGCACCGAAGATCGACGCGAAAACCCAGCGCCGCCTGGCCGCTGAACAGCGCCAGCGGCTGGCCCCACTGAAGAAGGCCGCCGACCAGCTGGAACAGAAGCTGGACAAGGCCCAGCAGGAAATGGCCGACATCGAGAACGAACTGGCGGATAACGAGCTGTATACCGACAGCCAGCGTGACCGCCTGAAAACCCTGCTGGCCCGTCAGGCGGATTGCCGCCAACGCATCGAGGAGCTGGAAATGCAGTGGCTGGACGCCCAGGAAGCCCTGGAACAATTGCAGACAGAACTGTCGGAGGCCTGATGACCCTGTGGATTGACGCCGATGCCTGCCCGCGCCCGGTACGCGACATCATGCTGCGCGCCGCCCGCCGCCGTGAGCTGCAACTGATTCTGGTAGCCAACAGCTCCCTCGGCCTGCCCCCGGCACCGGGAGTCCGCCAGGTAGTAGTGCCCGGCGGCGCGGATGTAGCCGACCTGTATATTCTCGAACATGCCGAACCCGGCGATCTGGTGGTGACCGCGGACATACCGCTGGCCGACGGCCTGGTCACCCGCAACATCACCGCCATCAATCCCCGGGGCGAGGTATACGACAAGGGCAATATCGGCGAGCGGCTGGCGGTACGCAACCTGATGGACGAACTGCGTGGTGCCGGTCTGGCCGGACGCGGCGGCCCGGCACCCTACAGCGACAAGGACAAACAGTCCTTCGCCAACGCCCTGGACCGCCTGCTGGCCAAGGGGCTGGGCAAGTAGCAAGCCCATCTACTCAGCGGGCGAATGCCTCAGCATCCAGCTCACACAAACAGGCCAGAGTGTCGTAACGGGCAGCGTTCACCGTACGGCCCTGCAGCAGGGCGCGCAGGACCGGTTCGATGAAGCTGCTGTCCTGATTGCAGCTGGCCCCGTCGCTGTAGGGCCCGACGTAGGCCAGCTTGCCGTCAGCATCCCAGATGGCGACCGAGGGGCCGCCGGGCCAGTCGGCCCATTGCTGCGGCAACGGCCAGTGCGGCAGCTCCCCGAGAATATCGCCGCGCCCGCCGGGCAGGCTGCCAGCCCGGGCAAAGCGTACGCCCTGCGCGCTGAAGAGCTGGATCATGTCAGTGATATAGGCCTCATGTCCGGCATTACACGGGCAGCCGTTCTGCCATACATGCAGCACCTGGATCTGCCCACTGGCATAGGGACCGGCCACCTCTACTCCATCAAAATAGGCCGGACGCTGGAAGTCTCGGGCGTGGCGACCGTCCAGCCACCACCAGGCCCACCCCAGCCCCAGAATCCAGATTACCGCCAGCGCTCCGGTCAGGCCCCGCCGCCAGATTGACATCAATTCCCCTCTTATCATTTGCGAAAGACTCACAACATGGGCCTATAATGGCCCAAGGCTACCCATGTTCTGCCAACCTCCGCACATACTGCAAAGGTGGAGCTTTAATCTGATGCATGGGCATCTTAGTCTTACCGGTCACGCTGGAAACATGTCCGGACTTTGCGCCTACCCGTGGGGCCGGACAAGGATGAATTCCGCACCATGCATACCGAGTTGAATACATTTTCCCTGGCGCTTGCGCTGGTGCTGGTTACCCTGGGCATGACCCTGGTACTCATCATGGCCGCCTGGCACTCCGGCAGCGAGAAGGGTCTGCGCCACTGGGCGCTGGGCAATCTGGCGCTGACCATGGGGCTGGTATTGAACATCAGCCAGGGGCTGCTGCACCACAGTATCTCGCAAATACTCGCCGCCGGGCTGATGGCGCTGGGGTTGAGCGTGATCTGGCTGGGGGTGCGCGCCTTCAAGGGCGTCAGCCAGCCACAGGCCGGTCCCATCCTCGCTGCCGTGCTGGTGATGTTGCTGCTGGTCTACTTCCATTATGTGCATGACAGCGCCACCGGGCGTCAGGCTACCGTGGGCGTCTGCCTCGGGGCGCTGTCCCTGCTGTCGGCCCGGGAGCTGCTGGTGCCCGCCCGCTCACCGCTGCGCCGTGCCTACTGGTTCACCGGCAGCATCATGCTGCTCAGCGGCATCGGCTTGCTGCTGCGTGCGGTCTTCGGTGCCGGGGATTCGCTGGTGACACCCAGCGAGCAGGACGATGTGCAGGCCCTGCAGCACGCCACCCTGCTGGGGGTGATGGTGGCGCAGATCGGCATGGCTGGTGGGTTTATCCTGATGACCCATTACCGCACCATGCTGGCCCTGCAGCTGCTGTCCGAACACGACGCTCTGACCGGCACGCTGAACCGCCGCAGCATGCACGACCGCGCCCAAGCGCTGCTGGACACCACCCTGCAACAGGGCCTGCCCGCCACCCTGGTGATGGTGGACGCGGATCACTTCAAGCGCATCAACGATGAATTCGGCCATCAGACCGGCGACGCGGTGCTCTGCCATCTGGTCAGCCGCATCCGCCAGCATATGCGCAGCGGAGATCTGCTCGGGCGCTTCGGCGGCGAGGAATTCGTGCTGCTGCTGCCCGGTCTGGATGCCGACGACGCCCATGAGGTAGCCGAACGCATCCGCCTGGCGGTACACACCCATACCGATGCCATCTCCGACCAGCCGGTGATGCTCAGCGTCAGCCTCGGTGTCGCCGGTACCGGGGTGTATGGCCATGATTACACCGCACTGGTAGCCGCCGCGGACTCGGCGCTGTACCGGGCCAAGGCGCTGGGTCGCAACCGGGTGGAAATCTGCAGCGAGCCTAGCGATGAGCTGCGCGACAACGTAGCCCTACGTTTACTCTCCCAATTCCGTCATAATCTCGACGTATAGAACGGCCTGAGCACTGCCACTGGGCCGGTCTGCCACTTCACCCTTTTGACCGGTGTGCCAACACCCAGGAGCCAAAGTGACTTTCCAGCCTGCCCAACGCCCCTTCCCCCTGTCCCGTATGCGTCGCGCCCGCAAGGATGATTTTTCCCGCCGCCTGATGCGTGAGAACCGCCTGAGTACCGATGATCTGATCTACCCGGTGTTCGTGCTCGAGGGCCACCAGCAGCGCGAGCCGGTAGCTTCCATGCCGGGGATCGAGCGCCTGTCGATCGATCTGCTGCTCGAAGAAGCCGCCGAACTGGTGGAGCTGGGTATTCCGGCGGTAGCCCTGTTTCCGGTCACCCCCACCGAGGCCAAGTCGCTGGCCGCCGCCGAAGCCTGGAACCCGGAGGGTCTGGCCCAGCGTGCCACCCGCGCGCTGAAGCAGCGCTTCCCGGAGCTGGGGGTGATTACCGACGCGGCGCTGGACCCCTTCACCACCCATGGTCAGGACGGCATCATCGATGAGCAGGGTTATGTACTGAACGACATCACCGTCGAGACCCTGGTCAAACAGGCCCTGTCCCATGCCGAAGCCGGTGCCGATGTGGTAGCCCCCTCGGACATGATGGACGGCCGCATTCTGGCCATCCGCGAGGCGCTGGAGGCCGCAGGCCATATCAACACCCGCATCCTTGCCTACTCCGCCAAGTACGCCAGCGCCTATTACGGCCCGTTCCGCGATGCGGTGGGTTCTGCGGCCAACCTCGGCAAGGCCGACAAGTTCACCTACCAGATGGACCCGGCCAACAGTGACGAGGCCCTGCACGAGGTAGCCATGGATCTGAACGAAGGGGCGGACATGGTGATGGTCAAACCGGGCATGCCCTATCTGGACATCGTCCAGCGGGTCAAGGAGCACCACAAGGTGCCGACCTTCGTCTATCAGGTCAGCGGCGAGTACGCCATGCACCAGGCGGCCATCGCCAACGGCTGGCTGAGCGAGGCGGTGATCATGGAGTCACTGACGGTGATCAAGCGCGCCGGAGCCGACGCCATCCTCACCTATTACGCCAAATACGCGGCCCAGCAGCTGCGCCAGCAGAAGTAATCCTTGCGCAGTCAGCCCCTGACGGATATTCCGCCGGGGCTCTGCGCTTATTGTCTTAATTGCGTCATACTCATCCTGTATACAGGGGAGGCCCGAGCGGCCGCCCGGGGAAGACAGTTCGTTCCGAGGATATGATGCGCGACACCACTGACGAGCCTGAGTT
>JAAYHO010000283.1 GCA_012735335.1 Gammaproteobacteria bacterium | reverse complement strand
TGACCATCAGCGGCCTGCAGGATGGCTTCCAGTTTGGCCTGTTCCGCGGCCAGCGCATCAAAGTCGGCATCCGGTTCGGCGTAGGCGGCGTAGACCTCATCCAGCCGGGCCTGGGCTTGTTTGATCTCGCCAACCGCTTCTTCAACTATCTCGCGTACGGTCTTGTCCGCATCCAGCTCCGGCTCCTGGGGCAGATAGCCGATCTTGATGCCGGGCATGGGGCGAGCTTCACCGTCAAACTCCTTGTCAACACCCGCCATGATGCGCAGCAGGGTGGATTTGCCTGCTCCGTTCAGGCCCAGTACGCCGATCTTCGCGCCGGGGAAGAAGGACAGGGAGATATCCTTGAGAATCTGACGCTTGGGCGGCACAACCTTGCTCACCCTGTGCATGCTGAATACGAATTGGGACATTGAGGATGCAACCTTGATTACTGAAATGGGGAGAGCACCTGGAACGGTGCTGGATGGTAGGCAAGGCTAGCTGAAGTTATTGCCAAGGGCAAACGAACGGGCTGGTACTCGCCCTGGGGTTGGTGAGCGCCTGCTCGCCGACGCGGGCTGGGGTTGCCCGGAAGATTGCAGGCGTAGCGCAGGTGCGCTACACCCCGGGTTGAATGATCTATTCCGACCGCCTGAATGCTTTTCATGTGCCAGTTTGCCCCGGTTAGGGTAAAATGCGGCCTCTTTTTTATTTGTACATCTCTGGCAGAGGGCCGTGACATGTTTAGCCGTTCCAACGATATTGCCACTTTCGACGCCGAGCTGTGGTCCGCCATGCAGCAGGAAGCCCAGCGTCAGGAAGAGCACATCGAGCTGATCGCTTCCGAGAACTACACCAGTCCTGCGGTCATGCAGGCCCAGGGTTCCGAGCTTACCAACAAGTACGCCGAAGGCTACCCGGGCAAGCGTTACTATGGTGGTTGTGAGTTTGTCGACGTGGCTGAGCAACTGGCCATCGACCGTGCCAAGCAGCTGTTCGGTGCCGATTACGCCAACGTCCAGCCGCACGCCGGCTCCCAGGCCAACAGTGCGGTATTCCAGGCGCTGGTACAGCCGGGTGATACCATTCTGGGCATGAGCCTGGCCCACGGTGGCCACCTGACCCACGGTGCTTCGGTCAACTTCTCCGGCAAGATGTACAACGCTGTGCAGTACGGTATCGATACCGACACCGGGCTGATCGATTACGACGAGCTGGAGCGTCTGGCCGTTGAGCACAAGCCGAAGATGATCGTTGCCGGTTTCTCTGCCTACTCGCAGATCCTCGACTTCCCGCGCTTCCGTGAGATTGCCGACAAGGTGGGTGCCTACCTGTTCGTCGACATGGCTCACGTGGCTGGTCTGGTTGCCGCTGGCGTCTACCCCAACCCGGTGCCCTACGCCGATGTGGTCACTACCACTACCCACAAGACCCTGCGTGGCCCGCGTGGTGGCCTGATCCTGGCCAAGGCCAACGAGGAGCTGGAGAAGAAGCTGAACTCTGCGGTGTTCCCGGGTGGTCAGGGTGGCCCGCTGATGCACGTGATCGCGGCCAAGGCAATCTGCTTCAAGGAAGCCATGAGCGATGAGTTCAAGGTCTATCAGCAGCAGGTGGTGAAGAATGCCCAGGCCATGGCCGAGGTGTTCATCGAGCGTGGTTTTGACGTGGTCTCCGGCGGTACCCAGAACCATCTGTTCCTGCTGTCGCTGATCAAACAGGACATCACCGGTAAGGATGCGGACGCAGCTCTGGGTCGCGCCTTCATTACCGTGAACAAGAACGCAGTGCCGAACGACCCCCGTTCGCCCTTCGTTACCTCCGGTCTGCGTATCGGCACTCCGGCGGTGACCACCCGTGGTTTCAAGGAAGCAGAGTGCCGCGAGCTGGCTGGCTGGATCTGCGACATCCTCGACAACATGGGTGATGAGTCGGTGATTGACCGGGTGCGTGAACAGGTCAAGGCCGTCTGCGCCCGTCTGCCGGTCTACGGCGACTGATAGCAGCGCAGCCTGAGAAAACCCCTTGTCGGTCAGCCGCCAAGGGGTTTTTTGTATTTACTGCTAGGCTGGAACGGTAAGGGTTGGAGGGAGTCGATATGCGAAGCAAGGTATTCTGGCTGTGGTTGCTGCTTCTGCTGCCGGGGTTGGCGGTAGCGGCGGACAAGCCGTTGGTGCGGGTGGCCTTCATGGACTTTGTCGGCTATGCCGAGCGGGCTGCTTCCGGTGAGGTATATGGCCGGGGAGTGAACCTGGTCAAGCAGTTGTTTGCCGAGGCCGGCTATCCGCTGGAAGTCGGCTTGTTGCCGCCGGCCCGTATCTGGCAGGGGCTGGAGACTGGCCAGGTGCATGTCTGGC
>JAAYHO010000282.1 GCA_012735335.1 Gammaproteobacteria bacterium | reverse complement strand
GCTGACCTACCCCTGGCCTGGTAATGTGCGCGAGCTTGAACACCTGATCAGTCGCGCCGTGCTCAAGGCCCAGACCGGACAGGACGGCAGCCGCCGGTTGCTGACCCTGACGGCCGAGCTACTGGACTTGCAGGGGATACCGGCGCTGGCTCGGCCTGACAAGCTGGTCATGCCGGCCCATCCCCCGGCTACAGAGCAGCCCGCTGACGAACAGACCCTGCGTGAAGCCACCGATGAGTTCCAGGTACAGCTGATCCGTCACACCCTGGCCCGGTACGACAATAACCAGAGCCGCGCCGCCCAGGCACTGGGCATTGACCGCGGCAACTTTTCCCGGCTGATCAAGCGCCTGGGGGTGTGAGCAACAAACGAGCTCCGTCTTGGGAACGTCGAGCACCAGCTCGATGAGCGGCGGCAGCTCGCACCTTCTGTGCTTGCCGGTATCCCGCGGACGAGCTGGTGCTCGTCCCTCCCAGCGTACCCCTCAAACATACAAGCTCCTGTTCATCGACGGCCATGCGGTCGCATGCCCGCTCAGAAGCTCCCGCTGACCGCCAGCACTGCGCCCCGGCCCGGTGCCGACAGCTCCCAGCCACTGACCCCATCACTCAGATGTTCGTGGTAGTCCTTGTCCAGCAGGTTGTTCAGGCGCAGATCCACCCGCGCTGTCTGCAACTGGCCAATGCACCGAAGCCCCAGCCAATACGCGCATCCACCAGGGCATAGCCGGAGGTTTCATCCTCGCTGCCGCCGGAGAAGCGGGTCGCCACCCTGTCCTGCTCGGCCACGGCCCGCACACCCAGCCGCCAGGACAGCCCCAGCTCGGCGGGCTGACCTACCCCCAGGCGCAGCTCGTGGCCGGGCATCTGGTACAGCGGCTCGTCATACTGCTTGTTCTCACCCCTCAGCCAGGTAAACCCGGCGTCCACCAGTACCGCTGAAATCGGCAGTTCGAGATTGCCCTCCAGACCGTAGATTTCCACCTCATCGACGTTCTCGGTGCGCTTGACCGGCAGGCCCTGCTGTACCTGCCCGGCCACCACCCGCCCGGCAATATAATCATCAATACGGGTATGGAAAGCCGCCAGTTGATAGGCCAGCGCTCCGTCCTGCCCCTTGAGCCCGAACTCCAGACTGGTGGAGCGCTCGGGGTCCAGTTTCGGGTTGCCGATATGGTAGAAGCCATCACCCCGGGCGGCGTCCTCGAAGCGCTCGCGCATGTCCGGCGAGCGGTAGGCCTGGCCCATATTGGCGTAGGCATTGAGGGTCTCGGTGAGCGGTTGTACCAGGCCAATCGACCAGGACAGGTTGCCGTCACTGCTGCCCAGCCCGCTGGTCTGGGCGGCGGGCCCGGTACCTTTCTTGCTGGTATCGCCGCTGACCCGGTCATAGCGTGCGCCAGCGGTAATCCGGGTCGTACCGAGGGTGAAGTCATCCTGCACAAACAGCCCGTAGGAGGTCATCTCACCATCCTCGAAGGGGTTGTTGAGCATGCGCATGCCGTTGGGCTGCGGCGACATGTAGCGCTCCGGGGCGGCGGTCATGCGCCAGCCTTCAGCGCCCAGGGTCAGCTGGTGGTTGTTGCCCAGCTCGGCCAACCAGCTGCTGCGCAGGCCATGGGTGGTGAAGCTGACATCGTTCTCCACATAGTTGCGACCCAGGTTGGATGACCAGGCGCGGATCTCCCGGTACACCTCCTGGCGGTACAGCTCGGTCATCAGGGTACCTGCGCCCAGCGGCGCATCCAGCCCGATGGCATACAGCTCGCGGGTCTGCTCCGGCGAGTGCATGGTGATTTCTCCCAGATGCGCCATCGCCACCGGTGCCAACTTGCGCGAGCCGGGATACCAGACGTCCCGGTCATCATGGCGCTGCAGGTTCAGACGCAGCACGTAGTCATCGGCAATCTTCTGCTTGTACTTGAGCAGCAGGCTGTTGGAGCGGTAGCCGGTATCCTGCTCGGTACCTTGCGGGCTTTCATAGTCGTCCACATTGCTCCCGGCAGCACCAACCAGCAGGCCATGGGTCGGCCCGGAGTCCTCAACGATCAGCGCGCCGCTGAGGGCATTATCCACGCTCCCGGCACTGGCGCCGAAGCGTCCGCGCTGCTGGCGCTGCTCGCTGAAACGCGGCTGCGGGGTCAGCATGTTCACCACCCCGCCCATGGCACCACTGCCATACAGCACCGAGCTCGGCCCCTTGACCACCTCAACCCGGTCGATCAGCCCCAGATCACTGAAGGACGCCAGGGCACCCTGGGGCTGGGCCGAGTTGACCCGTATGCCATCCACCATCAGCACCACGCTTTCCTTCTTCAGACCGCGCAGCACCGGATTCTGCCCCCAGGCACCGTCACTCTGCACCGCCAGTC
>JAAYHO010000032.1 GCA_012735335.1 Gammaproteobacteria bacterium | reverse complement strand
GCCGTCCTGGGAGTGCAGGTTAGGCAGGACAGATGTCAGTTCTGTGACCATGTTGGGGCTAACGGGCGTTAAAAGCCCCTATCTGGATGGGAAAAGTCCGATTTTGAGCTGATTTGACCCTGTGCCATGGGCCTGGACTCTGCACCGTGGATTGCCGCGCCCTGCGGGCTCGCAATGACGGCAGGGGGCAGAGGTAGGGGAGGGGCAGCAGCGTGGCAGCGCGGAGCGGGCAGCTGTACTTCCACGTCATTGCGAGGAGCGCAGCGACGCGGCAATCCATGGCCCCCATCCGCCGGTAACTGCTCTGAGCCGATATGACCCCATCCGTGCAACCGGATTGTCATCAACCGCTGGTTAGCTGGCGGGCAGATAAAGGAGGAAAGCCGAATGACATCCATGCTGAGCATGCATCGTTTCAAGCTGATCGGCCTGCTGGTGGCGGCCAATACCGGCTTGCTGCTGCATCTCATGGCGGGCGAAATCAAGCCGGTGGCGCTGTGGGACTGGCTGGATATCGCCGGTGAGGGCGGCTCGGCAGTATTGCTGCTGGTGTGGATCGGCCTGTTGCTCAAGAGCCGCCCGGCGGGCTTTGTCACCAACCTGCTGTTCTTCGGGCTGGGCTGCCTGTTCTTCAGCCTGTTCATGGATAGCGTGGACGAGTTCATCGCCCTGCCCGATGCGGTGCGCTGGGACGGCTGGCTGGAGTCCGGGCCCATGCCGGTGGGCTTCGTGCTGATGACCCTGGGCATCTTCCACTGGCACCGGGAGCAACTGGCGATCAACGAGCAGATGCGCAACCGCGAGCGGCTGTTCCGCGAGCATCGTCAGTTCGACAAGGTCACTCCGCTGGGCGACGCCAACTACCTGCGAGCGCAGTTGCAACTGGTGCTCAACGAGGCAGCGGAAAACCGTCAGCCGGTATCGTTGATCATGCTGGACATGGATTCCTTCAGCCGCATCAACCGTGAATACGGGCATGCCGAAGGGGATCGACTGCTGCAGGTGCTGACCCAGCTGCTGCTGCTCAACCTGCGTCAGCATGACCTGCTGTGCCGCCTGGCGGGTGACAGGTTCGTGGTGATACTGCCGCATACCGGCGAGCGTCAGGCACAGGTGCTGGCGGGAGAGCTGCGCGATGCGGTGCGGAGCCTGGCCTACAAGAGCAGCCGCCACGGCGAGCGTATCGAGCTGTCTGCCAGCGTGATGGCACTGATGGCCCGGGATGAGGATACGGAAACCCTGCTGGAGCGGCTGCATATCGGTCTGGCCCGTGCCCGGCAGAGTCTGATGGTGCAGCATGCCTAGGCAGCTGTCGGACAGCTGGTTGGAGTGCGATTCGCGCTTCATTCCGGCGCATTACCAGCCCGCGAGCCTGATCGATCTGGCGCTGGCCCGTGGGGTGAATATCCACCGGCTGCTGCAGGGCACCGGACTGTTCCATGAGGACATTCTCACCGGCGATCAGCGGATTGCACCACAGCAGTTCCTGCGGCTGATCGGCAATGTGCAGCAGCAGATGCAGGCCGACGACACCAGCTTCCTGCTGGGCCAGCAATGGCTGCCTGGCCATTACGGTGAGGCCAGCCATGCCCTGAGTCATGCCGCCAATCTGCAGGAGGCGCTGGAGCGGCTGGTGCGCCTGCAGACCCTGCTGTGGCCGCTGCTGCGGTTGCGCCTGCGGCTGGATGAGCAGCATGTCTGGCTGGACTGGGGCGACAGCTTCGGCGCAGGCAGCCAGCGGGTATTCCTGATCGAGGCGGGCATGGCGGCGGTCACCGGCATGAGCCAGTGGTTATCCGGCCAGCGTCTGCCCTGGGTGTTCCACCTGAGTCATGCCCGGCCGCGCTACAGCGAACAGTACTGGGTGCATCTGGGTGAGCAACTGCGCTTTGCCAGCCCGCTGAACCAGATGTGCCTGCCCCGGGATTATCTGCATCGCCCCTGGCCGGGCGCTTCGGCCACCGCCGGTCAGGTTGCCGAACAGCAGGGCGTGGCCATGCTGGCGCAGCTGCCCGCCCCGCAGAGTCTGCTGGATAGCCTGCATGATTACCTGCGCGAGCGTTTACGCCAGCCGTTGCGACTGGAGGCGGTGGCTGAGGACTTCCATATGAGCCCGGCGACCCTCAAGCGCAAGCTGTACAAGCACGGCACCAGCTTTCAGGAGCAACTGGACCAGGCCCGCTCGAGCATGGCCATGGAGCTGTACCAGAGCCGTGGCTACTCCAGCGACCAGGTGGCCGACTACCTCAACTTCACCGACCGGGCCAATTTCCGCCGCTCCCTGCGGCGCTGGACCGGCCTGCTGCCCAGCGAGCTGCGGGACTGGCTGACGGGTGAAGCCTGAGGCCATCCGCTCCGACATATTTGACAAT
>JAAYHO010000281.1 GCA_012735335.1 Gammaproteobacteria bacterium | reverse complement strand
CGCACCTATTACGTTGACGAAGACGCCGAGTATTGCGACGCTGAGCCGCTACCGGATATTCCCGACGCCCCACTCATCAATCGGATTGAGAGAGCACGCTATGGCACCCAGACCCCGCTCGGCAGGCTCCAAGGACCTGCCCCCTAACCTGTACCGCAAGACTGACCGGCGCAACGGCGTGACGTATTACACCTACCGCGACCCGATGACAGGGAGAGTGTTCGGGCTGGGCAAGGACAAGGCCCGAGCCGTGGCCGAGGCGGTGGCGGCCAACCATCATTTCAGTGAGAGGACACTCGCAGAGCGGATGCAGGCTGGCCACCCATTCCGCGACTGGTGCGAGCGGTACCGGGGCATCATGGCAGAGCGTGGCGTTGCGGCATCCACGCTGCGCAATGTCGGGATGCGGATCAGCAGGCTGTCAGAGGTGTTCGGCGACAGGGATATCCGCGATATCAGCACCCGGGAGGTGGCCGAGTACCTGGGAGGCATGGCAAAAGAAGGCAAGGCGCAGATGAGCCGGGCCATGCGGTCGCTGCTGCGGGATATGTTCGTGGAGGCGATTGCAGCAGGCTGGGTGGATAGCAGCCCGGTAGAGGTGACCAGGGCGGCAAGAGTGAAGATCAAGCGCGAGCGGCTGACCCTTGAGTTGTGGCAGGAGATATACGTCGAGGCAAAGCAGCCCTGGCTCAAGCGGGCCATGGAGCTGGCCCTGCTCACCGGGCAGCGTCGCAATGATATCGCCGCCATGCTGTTCCGCGACGTGGTAGATGGGCACCTGCAGGTTGTCCAGGCGAAGACCGGACAGCGACTACGGATCAGCACCAGCGTCCGGCTGGACGCAATCGAGCTGGACCTGGCCACGGTCATCAGTCGATGCAGGGACAGCACCCTGAGCCGGCACCTGGTTCACCATTCTCGCCAGGTCAGCAAAGCTATGCCCGGCCAGCCGATCATGCTGGACACGCTGAGCAAAGCGTTTGCAGATGCGCGTGACCGGGCCGCGAAGCGACTGGGCATTACGCTGGAAAATCCGCCGACCTTTCACGAGATGCGCTCGCTTTCGGCCAGGCTTCACACTGCTGAAGGTCGAGACGCGCAGATCCTGCTGGGGCACAAGTCAAGCAAGATGACCGATCTGTACCGCGATTCGCGTGGTGCAGAGTGGCTTGAAGTGCAATAATTCCGCATCACGTTTTGTAGGAATATTGGGGAGGATTTGGGGAAAGAATTTATCCCCTTATAAATCAATGACTTACACTCTATACGGCATCAAGGCCTGCGACACCATGAAAAAAGCCCGCACCTGGCTGGACGAGCATGGCGTCGAATACCACTTCCACGATTACAAGAAGGAAGGCATTGACGCCGAACGCCTGCGCAGCTGGTGCGAGGAGCACGGCTGGGAAACCGTCCTCAACCGCAAGGGCACCACCTACCGCAAGCTGGATGAGGCGGACAAGCAGGATATCGACCAGGACAAGGCCATCGCCCTGATGCAGGCCAACCCCTCCATGATAAAAAGACCGGTACTGGATATCGGCCCACGGCGGCTGGTCGGCTTCAAGCCGGAGCTGTACGCCGCTGCCTTCTGATAACCACGCACCAAGGATCCACATCTGATGAGCGACCATTTCAGTCTTGCTCTGGGTATCGGTACCCAAAATATGGCTGGCGACTGGCTGGAGGTGTTCTACCCCCAGCCGATCCTGCACCCGCAAGCAAAGCTGGTGCAGGTGCTAGGTCGGCAGCTCGGTTATACCGACGGCAACCAGGCCATTGCCCTGCCGACCAGTCAGTGCGCCGTACTGGGCAAAGCGCTTGCCGATGCAGGCTTTGCCGAGCTCGGCGCATTGGCCGACTCCCTCCAGCACAGCACCCGCCCACTGGTAGCCACCATTCTGGAAACCGATGACGCCCCCACCACCACCCCCGGCGCCTATCTCAAGCTGCACCTGCTTTCCCACCGGCTGGTCAAACCCCACGAGGTAGTGCTGGCCGGGCTGTTCCCGTTGCTGCCGAACGTGGCCTGGACCAACCAGGGCGCCATCGACATCCATGAACTGCCCCAGCGCCAGCTGGCCGCACGCCTGCGCGGCGAAGACCTGCAGGTGCACAGCGTCGACAAGTTCCCCAGCATGACCAGCTATGTGGTGCCCACCGGTGTGCGCATCGCCGACACCGCCCGGGTACGGCTGGGCGCCTATATCGGCGAAGGCACCACGGTGATGCATGAGGGCTTCATCAACTTCAACGCCGGTACCGCAGGCACCAGCATGGTTGAAGGACGGATCTCCGCCGGAGTATTTGTCGGCAAGGGCTCGGACCTGGGCGGCGGCTGCTCGACCATGGGCACCCTGTCCGGCGGCGGCAATATCGTCATCGCGGTCGGCGAAGGCTGCCTGATCGGCGCCAACGCCGGTATTGGCATCCCGCTGGGTGATCGCTGTACCGTGGAAGCCGGCCTGTACATCACCGCCGGCCTCAAGGTCGCGCTGCTGGATGAAAACGACCACCAGTTGGGTATCGTCAAGGCCCGGGAACTGGCCAATCAGCCGGACCTGCTGTTCCGCCGCAACTCCCAGACCGGCGCCATCGAGTGCAAGACCAACAAGAGCGCGATCGTGCTCAACGACATGCTGCACTCCAACAACTGAGCATCCCGCCTTGAGGTTGTCGAGCACCTGCTCGACGACCTCAAGGCGTAGCGCAGGCGCACTCCACCCCGACTCAGCGCAGTATGCGCTCCACCGCTTTGGCTGCCGCCACCATGCCGAAGGTGGCGGTGACCATGGTTACCGCGCCGAAGCCGCCGGAACAGTCCAGCTTTACCCCTTCGCCGACAAAGCTCTTCTGCTGGCACACCGAGCCATCCGGTTTGGGGTAGCGCAGCTGTTCGATGGAGTACACACAGGGGACGCCAAAGCTGCGCTTGCTGTCGGCGCGGGGGAAGTTGTGATCGCGGCGCAGCAGGGAACGGGCCTTGGCCGCCAGCGGGTCATTCACCGTCTTCGACAGGTCCGCCACCTTGATCATGGTCGGGTCGATCTGCCCTCCGGCACCACCGGTGGTGACGATGCCGATCTTGCGTCGGCGGCACCAGGCGATCAGCGCGACCTTGGAGGCGACGCTGTCGATGCAGTCCACCACGCAATCGATATCATCGGTGATGTATTCAGCCAGGGTATCGGGGGTGACGAAGCCCATGATCGGACGCACCTCACAGGCCGGATTGATGGCCTGGATACGCTCGGCCATCACCTCGACCTTGAGTCGGCCGACGTTGCCCTTCATCGCGGGCAACTGGCGGTTGGTGTTGGTCACGCAGATATCGTCCATGTCGATCAGGGTGATGCGCCCGACCCCGGTACGCGCCAAGGCTTCGGCTGCCCAGCTGCCTACGCCGCCAATACCGACCACTGCCAGATGGCTGCTCTGCAGGCGCGCCAGCGCCTCGGTGCCATAGAGCCGGGCTATGCCGCCAAAACGGGGATCATCTGTGGCCATGCCAACCTCGCGAAAACAGGACCGCGCAGTATACCCCATGCAGGCTACCGTCTCGCGCTGCTGGTCAATAATTCATCAGCACTCTGAAAGGCATCGCCGACGCGGCCTGGCCCTTTCTATCACAGGGTTATCCACAGGTTCATCCACCTTAATTGTGCACAAGCAGCGCCCTGCCCTGGCGGCCGGCTCTGTAACATTTGGTTGAACAGCCCCAGCCCCCGGCGGTCACAACTCTGTACCCATTGTGATTGCCATCTGGAACCGAGATCATGTCTATACAGGCCAGTTTACGATGCACTCCAAAACATCTGCTCGCTGTCGCTGCGCTCGTCACCCTCGCCGGTTGCGCCAGTACCCCGCCCCCCAGCAGCCAGTTGGCGACTGCCCAGCAGGCGGTCAATTCCGCTGATACCGCACGCAGCGCCGAATTTGCCCCGCTGGAGCTGCGCACCGCGCGGGAAAAACTGCTGCAGGCCGAGCAGGCCAACCTCGCAGAGGAATACGACCGGGCCCGCTATCTGGCTGAACAGGCCGAGTGGGATGCCCGGGTTGCCGAGCGCAAGGCCCAGGCGGAAAAGGCCAGACGCGGTCTGGAGTCAGCGCAACAGGGCACCCGTGAACTGCGCGAAGAAAGCCTTCGCCGCGCTCAGTAAGTCAGCCCCCAGCAATTTCTGCGAGGAGTCATACCATGCGAACCCATCTCACTCTACCCGCTTGCCTGGCTGTAGGTGTACTGCTGACGGCCTGTGCAGCCAATGAACCCAACCCGCAACTGGAGCAGGTGCGCAGCCAGGTCACCGAGCTGCAGAACCACCCCCAGGCCCAGCAGTTTGCCGCCATTGAAACCGAGGATGCGAAAAAGGCCCTGAGCCAGGCCGACTTTGCCTTCAAGGAAGGTGCCAAGGCCCACGAGGTGGAACATCTGGCCTACCTGACCGAACGCCGGGTGGAACTGGCCCGCCAGACCATTGCCCTGCGCGATGCGGAACAGCAGCTGGAGGGCGTGTCCGAAGACCGGGCGCGTACCCGCCTGGAGGCCCGCGATGCGCAGATCCGCCAGTTGCAGCAGGAGCTTGATGCCAAACAGACCGAGCGTGGCTCGGTGGTGACCTTCGGCAGCGTGCTGTTCGAGGTGAGCAAGGCAGACCTCAAACCGGCGGCCAACGCCGAAGTGCAGAAACTGGCGCGCTTCCTTCAGCAGCATGCGGACCGCAAGGTGCTGATCGAGGGCTTTACCGACAGCACCGGCTCGGACGCCTACAACCTGCAGCTGTCTCAGGCCAGAGCCGATTCGGTACGTCACGCGCTGGTCCGTGCCGGGGTAGCACCGGAGCGCATCCAGACCGTGGGACTGGGCAAGGCCCACCCGGTGGCTGACAACAACAGTGCCTCTTCCCGGGCGATGAACCGCCGGGTCGAGGTGACCATTTCCCATGACGACGCCAACGTACCGCGCCGTTGAACACCTGAAGGAGGATCAGACCATGCATCACTCATCACATAATGTTCAGGGCCTGGAACGCAAACTCTCGGTAGCCGGGGGCCTCGGGCTGCTGGCCTGCGGGCTGCGCCACGGCGGTGTCAGCGGCCTGCTGGCAGTGGCTGCCGGGGGGATGGCGTTGTACCGGGGCATGACCGGGCACTGCGAACTGAAGGCAAGACTCTGCTCCAGGTACGGCAGCAGCGATATCGCCCGCTACGCCCATATGCCCATGGACTCGGAGGTGCGCACCTCGGATTTCCGTCACCCCGAGACCGGCCTGCCGGACAGCACGCCGATGGGCCACGAGCGCGAGCCAGACAAGGGCTGAGGTCCGCCCACCCGATGCGCCGACCACATCTGTTATCATGTGCGCCAATTTCCAGATCTGGTCGGCCCCATGATTACAGCCCATTCCGCCACCATTACCCTCGCCTGCGAGCTGATTGCCCGCCCCTCGCTCACCCCGGATGACGCCGGTTGCCAGCAGTTGCTGGCCGAGCGTCTGACAGCCTGCGGTTTCCAGCTCGAACCCATGCGCTGCGGCGAGGTGGACAACCTCTGGGCCCGGCGCGGCAACAACGGCCCGGTACTGTGCTTTGCCGGTCATACCGACGTGGTACCCACCGGCCCACTGGAGCACTGGGACAGTCCACCCTTCACCCCGAGCATCCGCGACGGTCTGCTGTACGGCCGTGGCGCGGCGGACATGAAGGGCAGTCTGGCGGCCATGGTGGTGGCGGTGGAACGCTTCGTTGCCGCCCACCCGGAGCATCGCGGCTCCATCGCCTTTCTGCTGACCAGCGATGAGGAAGGCCCGGCCACCGAGGGCACCGTGCGGGTGGTGGAGAGATTGGTCGAGCGGGGCGAAAAGGTCGACTGGTGCATCGTCGGCGAACCCTCCAGCACCGAGCTGGTCGGTGATGTGGTGAAGAACGGTCGCCGCGGCTCGCTGAATGCCCGGCTGCTGATCAAGGGCCGCCAGGGGCACGTGGCCTACCCGCACCTGGTACGCAACCCCATCCATCTGGCTGCACCGGCGCTGGCGGAACTGGCCGCCGAGGTCTGGGATCAGGGCAATGCCTTCTTTCCGCCGACCAGCTTCCAGATTTCCAATATCCATTCCGGCACCGGCGCCAATAATGTGGTACCCGGCGAACTGGAAGCTCTGATCAACTTCCGCTTTTCCACCGAATCCACGGTGGATGGCCTGCAGCAGCGGGTACACGCCATTCTCGACCGCCACGGGCTGGACTTCGAGCTGGAGTGGAACCTGTCCGGTCTGCCGTTCCTGACCGAACCGGGCGACCTGCTGGATGGCGTACGCGCGGCGATCCGCCAGGTCACCGGGCGGGACACCCAGCCCTCCACCTCCGGCGGCACCTCCGATGGGCGCTTCATCGCCACCATGGGTACCCAGGTGGTCGAGCTGGGGCCGATCAACGCCACCATCCACCAGCTCAACGAGCATGTCAGCGTGGCCGATCTGGATACCCTGACCGATATCTACTACGCCACCCTGCGCTGGTTACTGACCTGATGCCACAGCTTATCTGCCCCCACTGCCAGGCACCGCTGACCGCCGACGGACGCACCTGGTCCTGCAGCAATGGCCACAGCTACGATCAGGCCCGTCAGGGTTATCTGAACCTGCTGCTGGTGCAGCACAAGAACAGCCGCCAGCCCGGCGACACCCCGACCATGCTGGCCCACCGTCAGGCCTTTCTCGACGGCGGCTACTACCAGCCGGTCAGTGACCGGGTCAATCAGCTGCTGGGCGCCAGCACCCCGGCATCGATTCTGGACATGGGCTGTGGTGAGGGCTATTACACCGACCGCCTGGCCCGCGCCCTGCCCGATGCCGACTGCACCGGGCTGGATATCAGCAAGGACGCCATCATCAAGGCCTGCCGCCGCAACCGGCAGATCCAGTGGCTGGTCAGTTCCAGCGCCCGACTGCCAGTGGCCGATGCCAGCATGGACGCGGCGCTGTCGATCTTCAGCCCCTGGTCCTGGCAGGAGTGCCTGCGGGTTCTGCGCCCGGAGGGCCGGCTGTTGCTGGTCGGCCCGCACGCCGACCACCTGCTGGCGCTGCGCAACCAGCTGTACGACCAGGTGCACCCGACCCCCGAACTGATCAGGGACTTGCCCGAGGGGCTGCGTATCCTTGATGATCAGGTACTGCGCTACCCACTGGAACTGCCCGCCGAGGCGCTGGCCGATCTGCTGGGCATGACGCCCCACGGCTGGCGCAGCCAGCCCGAGCGCCAGCAGGCGCTGCTGGACACCGGCGTGGACGGACTGGAAGTCGTCATGCGCATGATCATGTTGCAACGCTGCTGAGAGGATTCACTGTGCGCCAACCGGATATCGAGATCTATCTGAAAGAAGACTTCCTCGACGAGCTGAGCACCTGGCTGGAACAGCAGGTAGGCGAACTGGAGCTGGGGCCCTGGTCGGGCAACACCCGCCGCGGCACGCTGCAGGGCGAAGCGCCGATTCCGCTGATGCTGGTGCGCCGGGCGGCGGGCAAATGGGCCAGCATCTGGTTCGACAGCGACTGCACCCCCTGGGCCACCGACCTGGACTGCGCCCGGGCAGTGGCCAGCGGCATCCAGCGCGAAGTGCGCTGCTCCATGGGCGGCTGGGAGGAAGAACAGGGCGAAACCGATGCCGACCGCTGGATGAAGGTCACCGCCGAGGGCGAGGCAGACTTTATCTGGGCACAGAGTCCCTGACGGGGAGTGTCGACAGCGTGCCAGCAGCCACCCCACGGACGAGCTGGTGCTCGTCCCTCCCGGGAGTGTCGAGTTCCCGCTCGACATAGGGCTTGCCTGGCAAGCCCCTGTGCCGGGATGGAACCCGGTACTCCATGGCACCGCACCACTCGGACCAGCCTTCTGGGAACGTCGAGCACCAGCTCGATGGGTCGGCTATAGCGCTCCGGCAGAGCCAATCAACAGCTCCACCTCATCCTCCCTCGGCGGGTAGCACAGGTGTGCGCCGAACTGGCGGGCCAGTTGCGCCAGGGGTGGGGAGAAGAAGACGGTGGTGTCGCAGTGCAGTCCATCGAGGCGATGGCGCAGGAACACAGCTGCATCCGCCGGCACCGCCTGCGGATACAGCTGGTTGAAGGCTTGCTGAATGTCGTTCAGCGGGACACTGGCCAGCAGGCCATCGCCCAGTGAACGACAATACCAGCGCAGCGGGGTCTCAGCACTCAAAGTGCTGAGACATCCTCAGCCTGCAGCCCCTTCTGGCCTTGAGTGACATTGAATTCCACCTTCTGGCCTTCCACCAGCGTGCGGTGTCCTTCACCTCGAATGGCACGGAAGTGTACAAACACGTCCGGGCCGGACTCACATTGAATGAAGCCAAAGCCCTTGGCGTCGTTGAACCATTTAACCGTACCGGTTTGCCGATCAGACATTCCCACAATCTCCACATCACCGTGATCCACGCCACCCGGAATGCCCGGAGTGGCAAAAGCGACACTCCGTTCAACCTTGATTCATCAGCTGGTGCGAAATCTGATACAGCATTGCGCCCGGCATGGGGGGCGCTGTCGGCAAGCCGGACATACGCCCCACCTGGAATAATGTTTATAGAGGCCGTGCTTCGATTCTAGTCAAACCCGGTCCGGCTGCAAGCGGATTTTAATTGCCAGGCAGCCGGAGCGGATCTGTCAGAGGGGAGATCAGGGAGTGCGGATGATGTCCGCCTGGCGCTTGTTGAGCTGCTCCAGCTGGCCGATACCGATCTGGTAGGCCCAGCGCGGATCGGCATTGACCTGCAGTTCGCTGTCTTCCTCGGCCTGGCTGAAACTGTCCATCAGCAGCCAGTAGCGGCCATCAATGTCGTACAGACTGGCCTGCAGCTCGGAGCCTGCCCAGCTGTTGACCTGCATGCGCAGCAGCGGTTCGGGCAGCGCCAGCTCCTCGCGCAGGGCGACGCTCTGTGCACTCAGGTTGACCAGCGCCAGCACCATGCTGTTGATCCAGCGCTCGTTACCGCCCTGTTCCGCGTCACTGAGCCCGTCCAGCTGCAGGTTGTAATCCCCTTCGGCCTGTTTGCTCAGCTCCAGCACCTCGCCATCGGCATGCTCCCAGCGGGCACTGGCAACCCGGGTCAGGGGAATATCCACCACCCGCAGCGCCAGCCAATCGGTGGGATTGACCGACATGTTGAACGGTCGATTGATCAGCAGTACCTGATCGGTATCGACAAAGCGCACCAGTTGGCCGCTGCCCACCGGGCTACCGTAAACCACGCCGAAATCCTGTCCGGCGGCGTGCAGGCGCACCTCCAGGGCCGGGTTATCCGAGTCGGCAAGCGCCAGCCCGAGGCGGGCATGGTGGTCGGGGTTGCTGGTCTTCTCCTCGATTACCCGGGCCCCGCGCAGGGCATGCAGCAGCGCCGCCAGGCGTTCCTGCTGCACCGGGAAGCCCGCATGGCTGAGTACTCCCCAGTTGCCGTCGAACTGCGCCAGCTCCACCCGGGAGTCACCCCGGCTGAGGCTGATGCGCTCCAGCGCGGCCAGTTGCTGCAACTGCTCGGTCGACAGCAGCTCGCGGCTGGCCAGTTCATCGACCCGGTCGCCGCTGCGCAGTTGCAGCGCCACGGCAGCCACAATCAGTACCACCAGTACCGCCAGAATCAACAGCTTGTTTCGCATGTCCGTCCCTCCCCCTCAGGCGCTGCGCCGCCGCAGTCGCCCGGCCAGCCACCAGAGCAATACGCCCAGGGTCAGCAGCGCCGGTACCGCGACGATATTGAGGACCTTGAGCTGGGTGCCCAGGCGCTCGATATCGGCGTTGAGTTCATAACGCACATCGCGCAGCTGTTTGCGGATGGTCAGCTTTTCATCCAGGAAACGCTGGATTGCCGCCTCCTGCTCGCTGCTCAGCTCGGTCAGCTGCGCCGGGTCCTGGCCCTGCTGCAATTCCAGCAGACGCTGCTCGGTCTGTTCCAGCTGCTCCTGCAGACGTCGTTCGCTGGCCCGATAACGGCTCTCGGCCTGGCGCTGCAGCTCCTCCACCACGGTGAAGGGACGACTGAAGTCCCCACGCGAGCGCACGCTGATCAGCGCTTCGGAGCCGGACAGGTTATCCAGCGCATTGATCAGCAAACCACCGTTGTCCGCCCAGGGCTGGGGGATGCGCTGGCCGAAGAAGTCCTGCACCTGCACCCACATGCGGTCGGTGAGCAGGTCGGTATCGGCGATCAGCATGACATTGATATTGGCCGCCTCGGTCAGGCTCGGCTGACGCCCTTCCAGCCCCTGCGGGTAGGCGGTGGACGCCGGGCCCTGCAGGCGAGCGGCAAAGTGATAGAGCTGGTCGTCAGCCTTGAAGCCGTTGAGCAGAGCTTCGGGGTCCTGCAGATTGCCGAATCGACTGCTCGGGGTCAGGGCACTGTGGGCACTGCTCGACAGCAGCGGCAGGAATTCGGTGCTGGCCCCCGCCATCGGCTGCAGCGCACCGGCGGTAGCCACGGTCAGCAGCTGCAGCGGTGCGGTGACGGTATCCTCGGCGCTCATGAACTGCTTTTCCACCTCCAGCCAGCCGATATGCCGTGCGGGCAGTTGCCCCTGGCCGCGGCTGACCGACATGCCCAGACGGGCATCCAGCACCACCTGTTCGGGGTCGTACTGCACGCCCCAGGTCTGCAGCAGCGGTGTCAGATCCGAGGCCTTGCCATCGGCCATGCCGTCCATCATGGCTTCCATGCTCTGATCGGCTTCCGCCAGCGGGTCGATGAAGGCCAGCAGCTTGCCGCCGCCGAGCACGAACTGGTCGATAGCAAACAGGGTGGCTTCGCTGAGGATCTTCGGGTGTACCAGCAGCAGTACATCCACCTCGTCGGGAATGGCATCCAGATCGGCATCCAGTTCCTGCACGCTGAATACCTGCTGCAGCTGCTCGTAGGCCACCCAGGGCGCGCTGGGCTGGCCGGTCATCGGGTTCATCCCGCCCGCCAGCGGCAGGCCGGAGATCAGACCGATCTGCGGTTTTTCCAGCTGCGCCAGACTGTTGATCAGGCGGCTCAGCTCATACTCCAGCAGCCCTTCCTGTTCCAGGGCGAAGAACGGAATGATTTCCCGCTGGGCCAGCTCATTGGTACCGGCCAGGCCGAAGTACAGCTGCTCGCCGGTCTGGCTCAGGGGCACCGCCTGCAGACCGAACTCCGCCGCCCGGTCCTCGGCCTCGGAGAAAGGCTGCGGGTCGATGATGTGCAGTTGCAGCTTGCCATCGGCCACCCGCTCGTACTCGCGGAGCATCTCTTCGACTCGACGCGCGTAGTTGCGCAGCACTACCAGGTCCTTGCTGGCGCGCTGGGAGAAGAAGAAGTACAGGGTCACCGGCTCGTCCAGATCCCTGAGGATCTGCCGGGTGCCGTCGGAAATGGTGTACAGCTTCTGCTCGGTCAGGTCCAGCCGGGCCCCGGGCAGCAGAGTGCCGGTACTGATATTGAAGGCAATGAAGGCCAGCAGCAGCAACAGCAGGCCGGTGCCGGAATACATCAATCGTTTCATGCTTGTTCTCCTTTGCCTCAATCGGCCTTTTTCAGGTCGATGACGATCGCGGTAGCCAGCAGCCAGGCCGCCATCAGCGAGATGAAATACAGCAGGTCACGCAGATCCAGTACACCCTTGCTGATGGCATCGAAGCGGATCAGGAAACTGAGTGAGGCAATGGCATCCAGCAGCCACTGGGGTGCCCAGCCGCTGAACAGATCCAGCACCAGCGGGAAGCCGCTGACGATGAACACGAAACAGGCCACCACGCTGAGGATGAAGGCGATCACCTGGTTGCGGGTCAGGGCCGACATGCACGAGCCGATGGCCAGATAGCCCCCGGCCAGCAGCCAGCTGCCCAGATAGCCGGTGAAGATCGCGCCGTTGTCCGGCGAGCCCAGATAGTTGACCGTGATGATGATCGGGAAGGTCAGCAGCAGGGCGATACCGACAAACACCCAGGCGGCGAGGAACTTGCCCAGCACCATGTCGGTACGGGATACCGGCAGGGTCATCAGCAGCTCGATGGTGCCGGACTTGCGCTCCTCGGCCCACAGGCGCATGGCCACCGCCGGTACCAGAAACAGGTACAGCCAGGGGTGGAAGTTGAAGAAGGGAATCAGGTCCGCCTGACCGCCTTCGTAGAAGCCACCCAGGTAGAAGGTGAATACTGCCGACAGCACCAGAAAGATGACGATGAAGATATACGCCAGCGGCGTAGCAAAGTAGCTGGCCAGCTCGCGCTTGAAGATCACACCCAGACTTTTCATGCGGCCTCCTCCGCAGTCAGACGACGGAACACATCATCCAGACGGCCCCGTTCGACTGATAACTCCCTGACCTGCCACTGCTGCTGGCGGGCATATTCGCCGATCTGCGGGAAGATCACCGCGCCCGGCTCGGCCAGCACCGTCAGTTCGTGCCCATCACGGCTGACCTCGATATCCCTGACCCCGGGCAGCGCCCGCAGCGGCTGGATGTCCACCGGCTGCTGCAGCAGTACACTGACCGCCTGGTGGTAAGTCGAACGGGCCTCCAGCTCCTCCGGGGTGCCATCGGCCAGCAGGCGACCACGGGCAATCACCACCGCCCGGCTGCATACCGCACTGACCTCTTCGAGAATATGCGTGGAGATCACCACAATCTTGTTGCTGTCGCTGGCCAGTTGCTGGATCAGCCCGCGTACCTGGTGCTTCTGGTTGGGATCGAGGCCGTCGGTGGGCTCGTCGAGAATCAGCACCTGCGGATCATGCAGGATGGCCTGGGCCAGACCGACCCGGCGCTTGAAGCCCTTGGACAGGGTGTCGATGCTCTGCCCCAGCACCCCTTCCAGCTGCAGTTGCTCCACCGCCCGGGCTACCTGACGCTGGCGCTCGGCACCGCGCAGGCCGCGCACCTCGGCAATGAACTGCAAGAACCCCTTGACCCGCATATCCCCGTAGCAGGGCGCGCCTTCGGGCAGATACCCCATCTGCCGCTGGGCCTGCAGGGTCTGCGTGCGAATATCGAAGCCACAGATCGAGGCACTGCCCCCGTCCGGCGTGAGAAAGCCGGTGAGCATCTTCATGGTGGTGGATTTACCCGCCCCGTTGGGCCCGAGAAACCCGAGCACTTCCCCCGGTCTGACTTCAAAGGACAGATTGTCCACGGCGACGTGCTCACCAAAGCGTTTGGTCAGGCTGTTTATCTTTATCATGACCTCTTCCATTCCCCCAGATATGTTGGTGCCCGAGTATCCGCTGGGCACCGCAATGCGCAAGGATACATGGAGCGTCACCCCGGGTAAAAGCGGCTGTGCAACAATCGGAAAACCGGCAGCTGTTCAGCGGCTGCCGGGGTTGAGGAAACGCTCGATCCGCTCCGGCGTGGCCGGGTGGCTGGAGAGTACATCGGGGATGCGCAAGCGGCGGTCATTGTCAGTCGGCGACGACTGCTCGGAAGCATCCCCGGGCCGCTGCTGTTCCAACCTCTGCAGGATATGCGCGAAGTGGGCCGGAGCCACGCTGCTGTCAATCAGGTAGTCCCGCGCAAAGTCATCCGCCTCACGCTCCATGCCCCGGGAATAGTTCAGACTGACCAGCAAGGCGGGCACCGTCACCAGCCAGTCCGAGGCGGCGGACAGATCCCCGGTGATGGCAACGATCACCCACAGCGCCAGCGAGCCCTGCACCACATTGCGCAGGCCGTGGCGATGCACCACATGCCCGGCCTCATGGGCAAGGATGGCGACCAGCTCGTCATCATCCTGGGCCAGCTTCAGCAGATCATCGGTAAACAGGATGATCCCGCCCGGCAGGGCCAACGCATTGGCCCCCAGCGCTTCGCTGGCGTGGAAGTGCACCTTGAATTCATGCCCCGGGTACTGCGCCGCAAGCCGCTGCAGATGGGGAGCAAAGGCGCTGCGCACCTGCTGCTGACGCGCCGCATCCAGCGCCGTGGGCTCCAGCCACAGGCGCTCCAGGGTGGACAGGGCGTTATTGCCCATGGTCTGCTCCAGCTGCGTAGGCAATGCATGGGCAATGTGCCGCGACAGCCAGGGCACGCCATACAGCACGCCGAGAGTCAGACTCAGCAGCACCACGACCACGCTGACCAGGATCAGTCGATAGCTGCCTTCCAGGCGTTGCAGCCAGCCACTGCCGCGCTCACCCCGGGCGCCCTTGAGCAGCGCCGCCAGGGCATCACCCTGCGGCGACTCGAAGGCGGCGCCCTGCGGCAGGTGCAGGTAGTAACCGGCCTGCCCTACCCGGGTGCCCAGACGGACTTCATTGAGCTGCGGCTGCAGGACTTCGCCCTCGCCGTACTCGATCAGCAGCCGCTGTTGCTGGCGGCACAGCCGGGCCGGATAGCCCTTGCTGCGCTGACCATCAAACAGCAGCCCGCTGATCCACTGCTCAGACAAAGGACACGCCCAGATCGAAGGCGTCGCCCAACTCCTGCCCCACAGCACTGGCATGCTGGTGTTCAGCGGCAATGAAACCGTCCAGATCACCATGCACCAGTACGCTGGTGCACTCGGCCCGGTAACGCGCCATGCGCACCTTGGCCCAGGGCGTGAACAGCCCCAGGGTCAGGGCAATCAGGAAGGTATTGCTGAAGTAGATCCACACCATGCGGCGCTTGCCAAGCTGCGACCGGAAACCATGCATGCCCAGGGCAGTGGAATTCATCGCCAGGTTGGTCAGGCTGGCCATGAAGAAACCGAACAGGATCAGGTAACCGACCATGCCCACCACGATCGACAGCAGCGGGCTGACCAGACTCGAGGCCAGCGCAGATACCAGCACAATCCCCAGCACTATGCCGAGTATCTTGAGGAAGAACAGGTAATAGTCTCCGGCGCTGGCCTTGAAACGGAACGGCATCTGCCCGAAACGGGCGTTATCGATCATGAACTGCTGCGACTTCCAGGCACTGAAGGGCGTCAGCAGCAACAGCGTGAGCAGCGACAGCAGCGGCCACACCACCAGCACCATGAAGGCTTGGGAATAGCTGGCGTTGAAGTCGAAACGGATATTGCGCCAGGCGCTGTTGAGCGCATGGAACTTCAGCGAGCGGATGACAATCCAGGGCAGCGCCAGCAGGAACAGCAGCATCAGCCCCAGCGACAGCAAAGGCAGCAGCTCACCGACCACCACCCAGACGATCACCGCGCCAATGGCCACCAAACGCCCGCGGAAGATCACCCAGGGGTCGGCCAGATACTGGAAGCTGGTGCCGTCGATCAGTGTATGTCCATAGAAATACTGATTGTTGCGCACCTTGGCCCAGGGCGCATAGAAGCCCAGGGTGACCATCATCAGCAGGATATTGACGATCCAGATACCGAAATACTCACCACCGCTGCCGGTGAAGCGTATCCGCTCGACCCGCTTGCGCGTGGGGGCCTCCTGCTCTGGTGTGCGGGTCGGCTCGCGGGCTTCAAAACGCGCTGGTTCCGCAACTGGTGCCTCGGCAGGCGCAGCGGGAGCGGTTGCCAGCTGTTCCTGCTCGGCCTCGATCTCCACTTCCAGCCCGGCAGCCAGCAGGCGCTGCTGATACTTCTCCGCCTGAATGCGGCTCAGGCCCCGCTTGAGGGTGGCCGAGCGGCTGTTGAGCAACCGCCGGGCCTGCTCCTCGCCGAGCCCCAGCCCGACCAGATTGGCCAGCACCTGCTCGGTGGGCATGTCACCGACCCGTTTTCCCCTGTACAGCACCCGGTAATGCTTTGTCTGCATGGTTATTCTTCCTGTGAATGGGTTGCGCGCCTGTCCTGGGCCTTCCATACAAGTCCCCTTGGGGGAGGCGTGAGCTATTCAAGCAGGACAGCCGGTGGCCTGGCAAGAGCGGAAATACGGGAGGCAGGTAAATAGCGAACCAGGTCCGCTCAGACCGGTTCGGCCCTCCCTCAGTCCGGGTATAAAGCTGTTACAATTCCGCAAATTCCGTCGAATGAGCATTTCGAGAGCATGTCTGCCGCCTACTCCTCCCTGTTCGGACGCCTGCGTTTCAGCCTGCTGCGCCGCCTGCTGTTCCTCTGGGCCCGCGCGGAAAGTATCGGCAATCCTCTGGCCCGGGTGGCGCCGCAGACCGATCGCCCTCTGCTCTACGTGCTCCCCGGCCGCTCCCTGTCGGACCTGCTGGTACTGGACCGGGAATGTACCCGGCTGGGTCTGCCGCGGCCGATCCTGCCCCCGGGCGGCACTCTGGAAGAGCAGGCCGGCTACTTCTATCTGACCAGTGAGCTGGCCTGGAGCGGGCGGCCCGATCCACGCCAGCGCTCGCCACGCCTGCTGCGGGCGCTGACCGCAGTGGAGCTGCTGGTCACCCCGGATGTGCAGCTGGTACCGGTCAGTGTGTTCTGGGGTCAGTCCCCAGATGTGGAGTCTTCTCCGCTGAAGCTGCTGTTTGCCTACAACTGGGGCGTCGGCGGCAAGCTGCGCAAGTTTCTGGCGATCCTGGTGCATGGCCGCAAGATCCGTGTCAGCTTCGGCGAGCCGCTGTCCCTGCGCCAGCTCAATGAGGAGAATCTCGGCCATGATCGCAACGTGCGCAAGGTCAGCCGCCTGCTGCGGGTGCACTTTCGCGAGCAGCGCGAGGCAGTGGTCGGCCCGGACCTGTCGCACCGCGCCACCCTGCTCAAGGGGCTGATGAATGGCCCGCTGATCCGGGCGGCGGTGGAGCGCGAAGCGGCCGAGGAAAATATCAGCAGCGAGCGTGCCCGGGAACGTGCTGCACGCTACGCCAACGAGATTGCCTCGGACTTCACCTACAGCATCATCCGCTTTCTCGAGGTGGTGCTGTCCTGGTTCTGGAACAAGCTGTATGACGGGGTCCGGGTCAACAACCTGGAGAATGTGCAGAACATCGCCCCGGGCAAGGAGATCATCTATGTGCCCTGCCACCGCAGTCATATCGACTATCTGCTGCTGTCCTACCTGCTGTTTCGCAACAGTCTGACACCTCCACATATCGCCGCCGGGATCAACCTGAACATGCCGGTGATCGGCACCATCCTGCGCCGGGGCGGGGCCTTCTTCATGCGCCGCAGCTTCCGCGGCAACCAGCTGTATACCGCAGTGTTCAACGAGTATCTGCACCTGTTGTTCAGCCGTGGCTTTCCGGTGGAGTACTTCATCGAGGGCGGGCGTTCGCGTACCGGGCGGCTGCTGGACCCGCGGACCGGCATGCTGGCCATCACCCTGACCAGTTACCTGCGCTCGTCCCGGCGGCCGATCGTGTTCATGCCGGTATATATCGGCTACGAGCGGGTGCTGGAGGGCCGTACCTATCTGGGCGAGTTGCGCGGTCAGGCGAAGAAGAAGGAGTCCATCTTCGATCTGTTCCGAGTCATCTCAGCACTGAAACTGAAGTTCGGCGAAGTGACGGTCAACTTCGGCGAGCCGGTGGCGCTGACCGACTTTCTTGATCAGCAACAGCCGGACTGGCGCGAGCAGCGCGGCGCGCCGGAGTTCAGGCCCGAGTGGCTGCCCGAGGCCACCCGGCAGCTGGCACGCGGTCTGGGTGCCGCGATCAACGCCGCCGCCGATGCCAACCCGGTCAATCTGGTGGCCCTGGCCATGCTTTCCACCCGTCGTCTGGCTCTGGACGAAGCCACCCTGGCACGCACCCTGGACAGCTTCACCGCCCTGCTGCGCAGCGTGCCCTACAGCGATAACGTGACCCTGTCAGCGCTGTCCGGGGCCGAACAGATCCGCCATGTGGAGTCCATGGGCATGATCGGCCGGCAGTCCGACGCTCTGGGTGAGATTCTCTATCTGGACGAGCCCCAGGCGGTGCTCATGACTTGGTACCGCAACAACATCCTGCACCTGGTCGCCCTGCCCGCGCTGATTGCCAGCCTGTTCCTGAACAACCCGCGGATGAACCGCGAGCAGATCCAGCGTCTGGTCGGCGCCCTCTATCCCTATCTGCAGGCCGAGCTGCACATGCACTGGTCGGAGGAGCAACTGCCCGACACTATCCTGCGCTATGTGGATGGGCTGATCAGCTGCGGCCTGCTGCACGAGGATAACGGTCAGGTGCAGCGCCCGGATACCGCCTCCAGCGAGTTCGTGCTGCTGAGCCTGCTGGCGCGCAGCATCATCCAGATGCTGGAGCGCTTCTACATGGTTGCCGCGCTGCTGCTGAACCACCCCAATGGCAGCCTCAACGCCACACAGCTGGAATCCCTGTGCAGCATCATGGCCCAGCGCCTGTCGATCCTGCACGGCCTGAATGCCCCGGAGTTCTCCGACAAGACCCTGTTCCGCCAGTTCATCCAGCGCCTGCGGGACTTCGAGGTGCTCAGCTGCGACGCCGAGGGCCGCCTGCACTACCTGCCGGAACTGGAGGACATCGCCGAAAATACCGCCCGCCGGGTACTCAGCGCCGAAATCCGCCTGTCGATCCGGCAGGTGGCGCGCAGCGCCGGGTAGCTCAGCGGTTCACTGCTCCTCCAGCTTCTTCTTGCCGTAGATATCGTAGCGGCTGGATTGCCCGGCCAGTTCGGCGCTGGGCGCCGGACCGTCGATAGCCGGAGCCTTGCGTGGGCGCTTGACCGCCACCCGGTGGCTGGCCAGTTGCAGGGCGGCGGCGAGTAGCTGCGGAGCGTCCGTGTCGTCCCCGGCCAGCGGCCGGAACAGACGCATTTCCTTCTTTACCAGTGCCGATTTCTGCCGCTGCGGGAACATCGGGTCCAGATGAATCACCTGGGGCGCCGGGCCAGTCCAGTTGTTCATCAGCTCGATGGCATCCCCCTCGATCAGCTGCATGCGCGCGGCAATCTCTGCCACCTCGGCATCCGCCTGCCGGGCCCGGGCCAGGCCATCGGCAAGCAGCGCGGCAATCACCGGCTGACGCTCGATCAGCATCACCTCGCAGCCCAGCGCGGCCAGCACGAAGGCATCGCGGCCGAGACCGGCGGTGGCATCCAGCACCCGGGGCCGGATCGCGCCACGAATACCCACCGCCCTGGCCACCATCTGCCCGGCACCACCGCCGTACTGGCGCCGATGGGCCAGTGCGCCTTCGACAAAGTCCACCCGCACCGCACCCGGCGCATCCGCGGCGGTGGCCTGCAGACTGAGCCCATCAGCGCCCAGCTGCAGCAACAGCTGCGCCATCGGTTGCTCGTGCCACAGGGGCAGTTGCATGCGTACAGCCAGCTCCCGGGCAGCCGGTTCCAGCTCGGGGGCCAGCCAATGGACAGCCAGCAGGTCGGAGGTAGGATCGTTCATGGGAAACCTGAATGAAAACAAGGTGGGCAGTTTACCCCAGCCAGCGCGGGCAGGTCAGAACAAACCTGTCTGCTGCGGCGCCTGATCCCGCTCCTGCTCACCGGGCCAGGCCGGCATGGCTGACAGCTCCGGCATGCGTTCGCGCAGCCGCAGGTGGAACAGGCGGGCCAGTTCCGGTGCCAGGCGGTTATCCGGGGTGTGCATGAACAGGATCGGGCTGCGGCCCTCCTCCAGCCATTGCTGGCATTTACCCAGCCAGGGTTCCAGCCGGGTCAGGCTCAGCTGGTTGTCCATGCCGCCGATAAAACGCACCGTGGGCTGCTGCGCCAGCGCCAGCGCATGCACCGGCAGGCGTGGCTTCTTGTGTTGCGCATCCAGTGTCGCCGCATCGGTATCACGGCTGGCAAACAGGCTGCGACTGTCGAACATGATGCGCTCCATGCCACGCTCGTGCAGCAGCCGATTCAGACGCCGCTCGTTGTCGTCCTTGCGGAAGAAGTCCAGATGCCGCACTTCCACCGCATAGCGCCAGGCACTGGGCAGTGCATCCAGAAAGGTGCTCAGTTGCTCCAGTTGCTGCGGCCCGAAACGGGCCGGCAGTTGCAGCCAGATCGGGCCGAGGCGCTGCTCCAGCGGCGCCATGCGCTGAAAGAAGCGCAGCAGCTCCGGGTGGTTGGCATCCAGCCGGTCGCCGTGACTGACCTCCCGGGGCAGCTTGGCACAGAAGTGGAAATCCGCTGGCAACAGACTGGCCCAGCGCTGCACCACATCCGCTGGAGGCAGTGCGTAGAAGGTGGTATTGCCCTCCACCGCGCCAAATACCTGGGCATATTCATGCAGACGCTGGTCGGCATCGGCGGCGCTGCTGTACAGCGCACCTCGCCACAGGGGTTCGGCCCACAACGGACAACCGAGAATCAGACGCGGGGAAGGATCAGACATGCTCAGGGGAAATCAGACAAACAGATCGACGCCAAATACCCCATCGGCATCCGTATCCGACAGACTGGCCATGCTCTGGTAACTGGCCAGCGCCTGATTGGCGTAGCCATGCACCGGTTGGCTCGGGCCCTGACGGGCGGGGATATATTCACCGGTGGCCGCTGCGTGCTCGACCACCTGCGCCGGAACCGCACGCACCGGCGGGGTCGCTGCCGGTGCTGCCGGGTTGGCAGTCTGCTCCACGGGTGCCTGCGCCGGACGCACGGAGCGCGGCGGCAGAGCCGTTGGGTAGAAGCCATCCAGACGCATGGGTGATCAACTCATCAGGGAATTCAGAGCGAAAGAGTAGCGCCCACCGGCTGAAAAGGCAAAATCAGCGGATGGCTGGGTCAACCCTGCTTCGGCGTGGCGACCTTGTCCCGCAGGTAGACCGGCTGGGCATCTGCCGCATCCACTGCCGCGCCGGCCTGCCAGGCGGGCAGTGCCAGGCTGAGCAGGTCAGTGGCATCCGGCAGCAGCTGCGGATGGCTCGCCGACACCTTCACCGCCAGACGCTCGGTATATTGCCAGCCGGTCCCGGCACCCACCGGACTATCAAGCCCCCGGGCCAGGCTGACCTGCTCCGGGGCACAGACAGTCTCGGCGCCGACCAGGGTCATGGCCCCGTCCTGCAGTCGGTAACAGCCCCAGTACACCTCATCCATACGCGCATCGATCGCTGCGCAGACCTGCTCGGCACCGTGCTCGCGCCAGGCGCGCTGGGCCAGTGCCGCCAGGTTGGAGATGCCGAGCACCGGTTTGTCCGCCGCAAACGCCAGCCCCTGGACCATACCGGTGGCCACCCGCACCCCGGTAAAGGCCCCCGGGCCGCGGCCGAACACCAGCGCATCCACCTGTGCCAGAGTGATACCTGCCTCACCGAGGATCTCCTCGATCATCGGCAGCAGCAGCTGGGCATGCAGGCGCGGAGCAACCTGGGCGCGCTGGTAGACCTGCCCGTCATGCAGCAGGGCAGCGGAGCAGGCTTCGGTGGCGGTATCCAGGGCAAGCAGGGTAACAGTCATGGGGGATCGGGTACGCTGTGGGCAAAAACGGGATTGTAACAAACAACAAGGCCCGCGCGATGCTATCGCACGGGCCCTGACAACAGAGGCGGGAAGATCAGCTCAGGGCGGTCAGCACACGAGCGGTGATTTCTTCCACACTGCCGACACCTTCAACCCGCGAGCACTTGGGCGTGCCGTTGGCAGTGGACAGCTGCTGATAGAAGTCGACCAGCGGCTTGGTCTGGGTGTGGTACACCTGCAGACGCTTGCGCACGGTTTCTTCCTTGTCGTCTTCGCGCTGGATCAGCTCCTCACCGGTTACATCATCCTTGCCAGCCTGCTTCGGCGGATTGTGTTCCAGGTGGTAGGTGCGACCGGAACCGGGGTGTACCCGACGACCGGAGATGCGGCCGACGATTTCCTCGTCCTCCACGGCGATTTCCAGTACGTGGTCGATGCTGATCTGCGCATCCACCAGGGCTTCAGCCTGGGGAATGGTGCGCGGGAAGCCATCCAGCAGGAAACCGTTGGCGCAGTCCTGCTGGCCAATGCGTTCGTTGATCAGGCCGATGATCAGCTCGTCGGATACCAGTCCGCCGCTGTCCATGACTTCCTTGACCTGTTTGCCCAGCTCGGTACCAGCCTTGACTGCAGCACGCAGCATGTCGCCGGTGGAGATCTGTGGAATGCCGAACCGTTGGCAGATGAACTGGGCCTGTGTGCCCTTGCCCGCGCCAGGGGCACCCAATAGGATGACGCGCATGTTGAACTCCTCAATCTTGTCGGTAATCAGGCCATCGACGCCCTGCGTCGGCTGACATACCCCAGCGCTGAGCTGAAGCAGGATTTGTGTTATGCACAGCGAAAAAGGCGTTCAACATACACGCACAAACGGCTCGGCACAAGCAGGATTGGCGCGGGTTTTTCTCCTGTCAGGCCAGAGATAATGACGCCCTGGGCGGTGTCAGCCCGGTTATCTGGCGCGTTTGAGCGGATCGCCAGGCAGTTCGCGCGACAACTTGTCGCGCCGCCCTGTTAACGTCATAAGGTCGTGGTAACCCAGCCGACTCGGTAGTGGCGGCACGCACTGGATTGCCACGTCGCTGCGCTCCTCGCAATGACGAAGTGTAGGGGCGCGTTCTTCGCAATGACGGGAGCAGGCGGGGTCACAGGCCGTGGTGTTTGGCCTGGTCCCACAGGTGGTCGAGTTCCTGCAGCGGGGTTTCGGCGAAGGTCTTGCCCTGCTCGCTCAGCTGCCGCTCGATGTAGCGCAGGCGCCGCTCGAACTTGTCGTTGCCGCCGCGCAGGGCGGTTTCCGCATCCACCTGCAGATGGCGGGCGAGGTTGACCGTGGCGAACAGTAGGTCGCCGACTTCCTCGTCAATGGCCTGCTGCTCGCGATGCCCGATCGCCTCGCGTACCTCTTCCAGCTCCTCGGCGACCTTGTCGATCACCGGGCCGATGTTGTCCCAGTCGAAACCATTGGCCGAAGCCCGCTTCTGCAGTTTCTGCGCCCGGCTCAGGGCTGGCAGGGAGCGGGGGATGTCGTCCAGCAGGGACAATTGCTCAGGCGCACCTGCTCGTTCGGCCCGCTCCTCGGCCTTGATCTGCTCCCAGCGCTCCTTGATCTGCGCCTCGGCCAGCTTCAGGGTGCCGGGCGGCGTGCTCAGCTGACCATCGGGGAATACATGGGGGTGGCGGCGCACCAGTTTACGGGTGATGCCGTCGACCACCTCGTTCCAGCCAAAATGCCCCGCCTCGCTGCCCAGCTGGGCGTAATAGACCACCTGAAACAGCAGATCCCCGACCTCCCCGGCGAGCTGGGCATAGTCCTGCTCGGCAATCGCATCGGCCACTTCGTAGGCTTCTTCCAAGGTATGCGGGGCGATGCTGGCGAAGTCCTGTTTCAGGTCCCAGGGGCAGCCATGCTCAGGGTCGCGCAGGCGCTGCATCAGATACAGCAGGTCATCCAGCTGGTAGCTCACGCCCGTCGCTCCTGGCGGTTGCGCCGCGCCTCAATGACGTTGGGCAACTGACCGATGCGGGTCAACAGGCGCCCGAGCAGATGCAGGTTGGGAATTTCCAGCGTCAGCATCATGCTCGCGTAGTTGTCATCCCGGTTGGTCCGGCTGCTGGCTTCCAGCACGTTGATCTTCTCGTTGGCCAGCAGCTGGGAAACATCGCGCAACAGACCGGCCCGATCATAGGCGCGGATATAGATTTCCACCGGGTAGGTCTGCACCGGCGCTCCACCCCAGTTGACCTCGATCAGCCGCTCGGATTCGCGATCCTGCAGCTGCAGGGCGGTGGCGCAGTCGGCACGGTGTACGGTGACGCCACGACCAACGGTGATATAGCCGATGATCGGATCACCGGGCACCGGCTGGCAGCAACCGGCCAGCTGGGTCAGCAGGTTGCCGACCCCCTGGATGTGCACATCGCCCCGGCGACCGGGTTTGCTCGGCCGTCGCGGCAGCAGTTCCAGCTGTTCGCTGGAGCGGTCCGGCTCGACCAGTTGATGGGCGATATTCACCACATGGGCCAGGCGGATATCCCCCGAGCCCAGCGCGGCGAACAGGTCTTCCTGACTGCGGATACCCAGCCGCTCGATCAGCTGTGCATAGTCGGCACCGGTCAGCGCCATGCGGGTCAGTTCCCGTTCCAGCATGACCTTGCCCGCATGCACGTTCTGCTCGCGGGCCTGCTGCTTGAACCAGTGCTGCACCTTGGCCCGGGCACGGGGGGTATTCACATAACCGAGGTTGGGGTTGAGCCAGTCACGGCTGGGCCCGCCGCTGCGCCCGGTGATGATTTCCACCTGCTCGCCGGTCTGCAGTACATAGCTCAGCGGCACAATCCGGCCGTTGACCTTGGCACCCCGGCAGTTGTGGCCGATCTCGGTATGTACCCGGTAGGCAAAATCCACCGGGGTCGCCCCCTTGGCCACATCCAGCACATGGCCGTCAGGGGTGAACAGGTAGATACGGTCCGGTTCGAAGTCGCCCCGCAGCTGCTCGGCCAGCCCGCCGATATCGCCCATTTCCTCATGCCATTCGAGCACCTGACGCAGCCAGGCGATCTTGTCCTCATAGGCGTTGGAGCTGCTGTCGACATCGGTGCCCTTGTAGCGCCAGTGGGCACACACGCCCAGCTCCGCCTCCTCGTGCATGGCGTGGGTGCGGATCTGCACCTCCAGCACCTTGCCTTCGGGGCCGATCACCGCCGTGTGCAGCGAACGGTAGCCATTTTCCTTGGGGTTGGCGACATAATCGTCGAACTCGTTGGGTATATGCCGCCACAGGGTATGCACGATACCCAGCGCGGTATAGCAGTCACGCACCTGCGGCACCAGCACCCGCACCGCCCGCACGTCATAGATCTGGTTGAAGTCGATGCCCTTGTTCTGCATCTTGCGCCAGATCGAATAGATGTGCTTGACCCGTCCGGAGATATCCCCGTCGATGCCCGCCTCGCTCAGTTCATGCCGCAGTTGGGCCATGACCGACTCGATATACTGCTGGCGATCGACCCGGCGCTCGTCCAGCAAGCGTGCAATCTGCATGTATTTGTGCGGTTCCAGGTATCTGAAGGACAGGTCCTCCAGCTCCCATTTGATATGGCCGATACCCAGCCGGTGGGCCAGCGGTGCATAGATGTCGAACACCTCCCGGGCCACCCGGTAGCGTTTTTCATCCGGCGCGTCCTTTACTGCGCGGATGGCGCAGGTGCGCTCGGCCAGCTTGATCAGTACCACGCGCACGTCGTCGATCATGGTGACCAGCATCTTGCGCAGGTTTTCCACCTGGGACTGGGTGTTGAAGGCCTTGGCCTTGACCGGATTCTGCGACACGCTGATGGCCGCCATGCGCTGCACACCGTCGACCAGTTCCGCCACTTCCTTGCCCAGGCAGCGCTCGACTTCGCTCAGCTCGGTCTTGTGTTCCCGCACCGCGCGGTAGATCACCGCAGCGACCAGCGACTCCTGATCCAGTTTCAGGTCAGCGAGGATCTCGGCCATTTCCAGGCCGGTGCGATAGCTGCTGGCGCCGTTGGCCCAGCGGTGTTCGGTCTTGCTGGTGGCCCGATCCAGTTCCGCGGCCCACTCACAGGCCTGCTTGAGTACCTGAGGTTCAGGCAGGGGCACACTCTGCTGAATGCGCTGGATCCAGGCGTCGATATCTACAGTGCCATCCTGATTGATCGGATGCTCTGCTCTGACTTGTACCATTACT
>JAAYHO010000280.1 GCA_012735335.1 Gammaproteobacteria bacterium | reverse complement strand
CCCTCCACCCGGCGCATCAATGAAATCATCTTTCATAAATGCGAGTTTACCGACCAGATGTGCGATTTGCGTGAACATATGCGCGAACTGCGCGGCCAGTCATTACGCAAGCTGGAGCTGACCCTGCAGAACGCCATGTCCAGACAGCAGCTGCCCGCGCGTCTGGACATTCCCATGGCCGCCCGGTCGCTGCAGGCCCAACTGATCGGCACCCTGGACGCCTGGCTGCTGCGCCCGGAGGACTACTCGCTGGCCGACTATGCCGACCGCATAGCCACCAGCATAGTCGATAGCATCAGCACCAGCCCCGCCCTGCTGCTGCCGAGCAGCGAATGAACCACACCGGCCTGCTGTTATGCCGTCTGGATGAGCTGGCAGACCCCGGCAGCCGGGGCTTCGAGCTGGCCGGGCGCCAGCTGTTCGCCGTGCGTCAGGGGCAGCAGGTATTCGTCTATGTCAACCGCTGCCCGCACCGGGGCGTACCGCTGGAGTGGGTGCCGGATCAGTTTCTCGACGCCTCCGGGCGACTGATCCAGTGCGCCAGCCATGGCGCGCTGTTCATTCCGGAATCCGGCGAATGCATCGCCGGCCCCTGCGAAGGCGCAGCCCTCACCGCCCTGCCCTGCCATATTGTCGACGGCCAGGTCTGGCTCGACGACAACTTCTAGGTTCGGTACGAAAAGCCATCGAGCGCAGGCACTTTTCTACCGAGCCTGGCAGATCACCGGCAACTCCCCGGCCACCTCCAATCCCTGCGGCGTCGGCCGTACCGACCAGGCCAGCACCAACACCCCGGCGGCACGGGCCTCGCGCAGCAGTTGGCCATACAGCGGATCGATCTCATCGGCCGGGCGCACCCGGTCGATACCGCTGTGCATCACGCAGAACAGCAGACAGGCGGGCTGCCCGGCCTGCGCCAGCTCGGTCAGTTCGCGCAGGTGTTTCTGGCCGCGCACGCTCACCGCATCGGGGAAGGCCCCTTCGCCCTCGCCCAGCGCCAGGGTGACACTCTTGACCTCCACCACGCAGCTGCCCTGAGCGCCGCCAAGCAGAAAGTCGAAACGGCTGCCGCCCGGGTTCAGGCATACCTCCCGACGGATCTGCGGATACGCTGCCAACGGCCCGATCAGCCCCTTGGCCAGTGCCGCCGCAATCACCGCGTTGGCCCGGGCGCTGTGCACACAGGCCAGCTCCCCCGGTGCGGTTTCCACCAGCTCCCAGGTGCCCGGCAGCTTGCGCCCCGGGCGGTGATGCAGGTCGACCCAGACCCGGCTGCCCGGCTCGCCGCAGTTCTTCATCGAGCCGGTATTGGGGCAGTGCAGGGTCAGTTCGCGGCCATCATCGAGCAGCACATCGGCCAGAAACCGCTTGTAGCGCTGCACCAGTCGCCCTGCCAGCAGCGGCCGGTCAAAGGCAATCAGCATCCTGACCAGCTCCGCAGCCCGCGCTCGATCCGCTCCACCGCCTGCTCCAGCCGGGGCAGCGCGCTGGTATAGGCAAAGCGCACATGCTCGGTAGCGCGGTAATGACCGAAGTCCAGCCCCGGGGTAATCGCCACATGTTCGCTCTCGATCAGGTGCTGACACAGGCGCTGGGAGTCGCTGCCGAAGCCGCTGGTGTCGGCATACAGATAGAAGGCGCCCTGTGGTGTGTAGGGAATGCTGAAACCCAGTTCGCGCAGCGCCGGCAGCAGAAAATCTCGACGCTGGTGGAAGGCCTCACGACGCTCCTCGCAGATCGCCAGCGACTCCTCGCCGAAGGCAGCCAGCGCCGCCTGCTGGGCCAGGTGCGGGGCACAGATGTAGAGGTTCTGCGCCAGCTTCTCCAGTTCCGGCACCGCCTCCTCCGGGGCGATCAGCCAGCCCAGCCGCCAGCCGGTCATGCCGAAGTACTTGGAGAAGCTGTTCAGTACCCAGGCATCCGGCGCCACCTCCAGTACCGAGGTGGCATCACAGCCATAGGTCAGTCCGTGGTAGATCTCATCGACAATCAGCTGGCCACCGAGCCGCCGGGTGGTATCGGCCAGGGCGCGCAGCTGTGCGGCATCCAGCACACTGCCCGAGGGGTTGGCCGGAGAGGCGGCCAGCACCGCCACACTGTCGCTGTCCCAGTGTTGCTCGACCTGCTCCGGGGTCAGCTGGTAGCCGCTGTCCGGCCCGGTATTGATCAGCCGTGCCCGACCTTCGACCAGCCGCAGGAAATGCCGGTTGCAGGGATAGGCCGGATCGGCCATCAGTACCCGCTGACCGGCATCCACCAGCAATGCACTGACCAGCAGCAGCGCTCCGGAGCCACCGGGGGTGATGACCACCCGCTGCGGATCCAGATCAACACCGTAGCGCCGCTGATAGAAAGCCGCAATCGCCTCACGCAGTGCCGGCAACCCCAGCGCCGGGGTGTAGTGGGTGTGCCCGGCTGCCAGTGCGGCCTGGGCGGCGCGCATGATGGGTTCCGGGGTGCCGAAGTCCGGCTCGCCGATTTCCATATGGATCACATCGGCCCCGCTGGCCTGCAGTACCCGGGCGCGATCCAGCACCGCCATGACATGGAAGGGTTCGATATCGCCGATCCGCTGAGCCCAGCGCCTTTCTTTCATTACTACCTCCGCCGCAGGGGCGATCAAAAGCTACCATGATACCGTCGGTCGCCGGATTTGGCTCGATGACCCAGCGGTCAGCCTGCCGCACGCCCCGTCGATAGCGCCAGCCAGGCACGCGGAAAACCCCACGCCAGACGCCATTGCAGCTATGCTGTGAAAAAGCGGCAGCCTTACTGTGGGCAAAAAGTAGCGCCCCCGTTCATGTTCTGGTAGCTTTGCCCGCTTGCAGGCCCCAGGCCGCACCCCCGCCGGTCAGCACATGGTTTCGATTCGGCACAGGATGATTGAGCTAAGAGTGAGGCTGTTCCATGCCCAGCAATACCAAAGAAAAAAACGCATTGTTGATTCGCGGCTTTGTTCCCTACAAGGAAGAAAAAGGCGAGGAGTACATGAACGAGCGCCAGCTCGCCCATTTCGCGGACATCCTGAACGGCTGGAAGCGCGAGCTGATGGAAGAAGTCGACCGCACCGTATCCTACATGCAGGACGAAGCGGCCAACTTCCCTGACCCGGCCGACCGCGCCAGCCAGGAAGAAGAGTTCAGCCTGGAGCTGCGTACCCGCGACCGCGAGCGCAAGCTGATCAAGAAGATCGACCAGACCCTGCAGCGCATCGAAGATGACGACTACGGCTACTGCGACTCCTGCGGCGTGGAAATCGGTATCCGCCGTCTGGAAGCCCGCCCCACGGCCACCCTGTGCATCGACTGCAAGACCCTGGCCGAAATCAAGGAAAAGCAGATCGGCAGCTGATCTGCTTCCGGTCCAATGGCAGGCAGTTGCGCTACGCACTGCCTGCCAGTGATCACCCTCCGGGCGCTCAACATGCCTGACTCGCACTATATCGGGCGCTTCGCCCCCACCCCCAGCGGTTATCTGCATTTCGGCTCGTTACTGGCGGCCCTGGCCAGCTATCTGGATGCCCGTGCCCGCAAGGGTCGCTGGCTGGTACGCATGGAAGACCTGGACAGCCCACGCAACCTGCCCGGCGCCGATGAACATATCCTGCGCACCCTGCGCGCCTATGGGCTGCACTGGGACGGCGAGGTAGTCCGGCAGAGCCAGCGTCTGGCCCGCTACCAGCAGATCATCGACCGCTGGCTCGATCAGGGCCTGGCCTACTACTGCGACTGCTCGCGCCGGGAGATCATTGCCCAGGACGGCATCTACCCGGGCACCTGCCGCCAGCGCCAGCTGTCAGCCGCCCCCGACCATGCCATCCGAGTCCGGGTAGAGGACACCGAGATCACTTTCGTCGACCGTCTGCAGGGCCCGCTCAGCCGCAACCTGAGCAGCGACTGCGGCGACTTCATCATCCGCCGCCGGGATGGCATCATTGCCTATCAACTGGCGGTGGTGATCGACGATATCGATCAGGGTGTAACCGACATCGTCCGCGGCGCCGACCTGCTGGACTCCACGCCCCGGCAGCTGCGGCTGTACCAGTTGCTGCAACAGCCAGCACCGCGCTACCTGCATGTGCCGCTGATCATGCGTCAGGACGGCGAGAAGCTCAGCAAGCGACTGGGTTCCGCGCCGCTGGAGGCAGCACAGGCCGCCGCCACCCTGTATCAGGCGCTGTGTATCCTCACCCCGACAGCGCCAGCCAGCCTGCGCAGCGCAACGATTGACCAGCAGCTGCAATGGGCCATCGCGCACTGGCAACCCACCCGGTTGCCCGCGGCCCGGCAGATAATGGACCCGGCTCAGGGGTGACAAGCCAACCGGGCCTGATTACCATCGCTGCACTGCCCGAGGACAACTCCATGTATATCTACCGTCTGGTACTGCTGCTGGTCATCGGCATCTACCTGTTCTCACCGGCCATCATGGACTGGTGGATAGAGCCCATGGGAGCCTGGTATCGACCCTACGTCCTGTGGCTGATCCTGATCATCGCCGGCATGCTGCTGCAGAGCCCAAGGGATACCGATGAGCTTTGAACTCAGCCTGCTGATACTGCTCAGCGTCGTCTACCTGATCATCCTGTTCAGCGTCGCCTGGGCCACCGAGCGCGGGCTGCTGCCCAGTGCCCTGGTACGCCATCCGGCGGTCTACACCCTGTCGATCGGCGTGTATGCCAGTGCCTGGGCCTTCTATGGCACCGTGGGCCTGGCCTATCAGTACGGCTACGGCTTCCTGACCTATTATCTGGGGGTGTGCGGCGCCTTTCTGCTGGCCCCGGTGCTGCTCAACCCGATCCTGCGCATCACCCGCACCTACCAGCTGTCCTCGCTGGCGGACCTGTTCGCCTTCCGCTTCCGCAGCACCTGGGCCGGAACCCTGACCACCCTGTTCATGCTGCTGAGCATGCTGCCCCTGCTGGCCCTGCAGATCCAGGCGGTCACCGACTCGGTGCAGATCCTCACCCTGGAGCCGCGCCAGCATCCGGTGGCCTTCGGCTTCTGCCTGCTGATCATCCTGTTCGCCATCCTGTTCGGTGCCCGGCATATCTCCGCCCGGGAAAAGCACGAAGGGCTGGTATTTGCCATCGCCTTCGAGTCGGTGGTCAAGCTGGTGTGCCTGTCGGCGGTCGGGCTCTACGCCCTGTTCGTGGTATTCAAAGGCCCCGCCGGTCTGGAGCTGTGGCTGAGCCACAACCAGGAGGCGCTGAAGACCCTGCACAGTCCGCTGCAGGAAGGGCCCTGGCGCACCCTGCTGCTGGTGTTTTTCGCTGCCGCCATCACCATGCCGCACATGTACCACATGGCCTTCACCGAGAACCTCAACCCCCGGGCGCTGAGCACCGCCAGCTGGGGGCTGCCGCTGTTCCTGCTGCTGATGAGTCTGGCGGTGCCGCCGATTCTCTGGGCCGGACTGTACCTCAAGGTGCCGACCAATGCCGAGTACTACACCCTGGGCCTGGGTGTGGCGGCCGGGGCCGACTGGCTGACTCTGGTGGCCTTCATCGGCGGCATCTCCGCCGCCAGCGGCCTGATCATAGTGGTCACCCTGGCGCTGTCGGGTATGGTGCTCAACCATCTGGTGCTGCCGGTCTACCAGCCCAGCGCCGACAACAATATCTACCGCTGGCTGCTGTGGACCCGGCGCGGGCTGATCGCCGCCATCATCATGGCCAGCTACGCCTTCTACCGGCTGCTGGGTACCGACCAGCACCTGTCCAATCTGGGCATCACCTCCTTCGTCGCCACCGTACAGTTCCTGCCCGGCGCCCTGTCAGTGCTCTACTGGCCGCAGGCCAACCACCGCGGTTTCATCGGCGGACTGGTCGCGGGCATGCTGGTATGGGCCGGCACCCTGCTGCTGCCGATGTTCACCGGGATCGACGTACTGGAGTTCATGGGCATGCAGTTCGCCGTGAACGAGGAGTCCTGGCACATCGCTGCAATTGCCTCGCTGGCGCTGAATATCGTGGTGTTCACCCTGGTCTCGCTGTTCACCCAGCGCTCGGCCGATGAGATCAGCGCCGCCGAAGCCTGTCTGGTGGACAACGTGCGACGGCCACAGCGCATGGAACTGGTCGCCAGCTCGCCCCAGGAGTTTGCCCAGCAACTGGCCAAGCCTCTGGGCAACCGCGCCGCCCAGCAGGAGGTGGAGCAGGCACTGCGGGACCTGAAACTGCCCTTCGATGAGCGCCGCCCCTACGCCCTGCGCCGACTGCGCGACCGCCTGGAAGCCAACCTGTCCGGCCTGATGGGCCCGGCGGTAGCCCAGGAAATGATCGAAACCTTCCTGCCCTTCAAGCTGGACCGCAACGGCTATGTCACCGAGGACATCCACTTTATCGAGAACCGCCTGGAGGACTACCACTCTCGGTTGACCGGTCTGGCGGCCGAACTCGACGCCCTGCGCCGCTATCACCGCCAGACCCTGCAAGATCTGCCCATGGGCGTCTGCTCGCTGGCTGAAGACAACGAAGTGGTCATGTGGAACCGTGCCCTGCAGAGCCTCACCGGTATCCTCGCCGACAGCGTGGTAGGTTCACGCCTGGAAAGCCTGCCGGAGCCCTGGGGGCAATTGCTGCAGCGCTTTGTCGCCGACGAGTCCGCGCACCTGTACAAACAGAAACTGCTGATCAATGGCCATACCCAGTGGCTCAGCCTGCACAAGGCGGCCATCGACGAGCCGGGCAATACCCGGGGCGGGCTGGTGCTGCTGATCGAGGATCAGACCGAAACCCAGATGCTCGAGGAAGAACTGATCCACTCCGAGCGACTCGCCTCCATCGGCCGACTGGCCGCCGGGGTGGCCCACGAGATCGGCAACCCGATCACCGGGATTGCCTGCCTGGCGCAGAATCTGCGGGAAGAATCCGAGCAGCCGGAGATCCACGAGGTCGCCGACCAGGTCCTGGAACAGACCCGCCGGGTCTCGCGTATCGTGCAGTCCATGGTCAACTTCGCCCACGTCGGCAGCCGCCATTACAGCGCCAATGACGAGGTGGATCTGGCCGCCTGCACCAACGAGGCCATCCACCTTCTGTCGCTCAGCCGCAAGGGCCCCGAGGTCAAGTATGTTAACCTGTGTGACGCCGACCACCGTGTCGCCGGTGACAGCCAGCGACTGGTACAGGTATTGATCAACCTGCTGGGCAATGCGCGGGATGCCAGTAACGATGGCGACCAGGTCACCATCCGCACCGTTCAGGACGAACATCAGATCCTGCTGACGGTGGAAGATGAGGGGAGCGGCATTGATCAAACGCTCAAGGATCGTCTGTTCGAACCCTTCTTTACCACCAAGGCACCCGGCAAGGGCACTGGACTGGGTCTGGCGCTGGTGTACTCGATCGTCGAGGAACACTATGGCCAGATCACCCTGGACAGCCCGATCGATGAAGCCACCCAACGGGGTACCCGGTTCACCATTACCCTGCCCCGCCATGGCGTCTTTAGTTCTGGTTCTTCCGCATGATGGACAGCGGTGGTAACCGCAAGAGGTAGATATGTCGCACATTCTGGTTGTTGAAGACGAACCCATCATCCGCTCCGCATTACGTCGGCTGCTGGAACGCCACCACTATCAGGTCAGTGAAGCCGGGGCCGTACATGAAGCCCTGGAACAGCATGAGCTGAGTGAATTCGACCTGATCATCAGTGACCTGCGCCTGCCCGGCGAGCCGGGTACCGCGCTGATCAAGCATGCGGGCAAGGTGCCGGTACTGATCATGACCAGCTACGCCAGCCTGCGTTCGGCGGTGGATTCGATGAAGCTCGGCGCAGTGGACTACATTGCCAAACCCTTCGAACATGAAGAAATGCTGCAGGCAATCGCCCGCATCATCGAGACCAGCCAGCAGCCGAGTCCGGCACCGGCGGCCGCGCCCGCTGCCAGCCAGACCGACGGCAGCAACCGGGAAATGGGCATCATCGGTGCCAGCCCGGCCATGCAGACCCTGTTCAAACGCATCCGCAAGGTTGCCCCGACCATGTCCACGGTACTGATCCAGGGTGAGTCAGGTACCGGCAAGGAACTGGTAGCCCGCGCCCTGCACGAGAACTCACCACGTGCCCATGCGCCGATGATCTCGGTCAACTGCGCGGCCATTCCGGAGACCCTGATCGAGTCCGAACTGTTCGGCCATGAAAAGGGCGCCTTTACCGGCGCCGTGGCCGGCCGCACCGGGCTGGTGGAAGCGGCCAACGGCGGCACCCTGTTCCTCGACGAGATCGGCGAACTGCCGCTGGAAGCCCAGGCCCGGCTGCTGCGGGTACTGCAGGAAGGCGAGATCCGCCGGGTCGGCTCGGTGCAGTCACAGAAGGTCGATGTGCGTCTGGTCGCAGCCACCCACCGGGACCTCAAGGCCCTGGCCCATCAGGGACTGTTCCGCGAGGACCTGTACTATCGCCTCAACGTCATCGAGCTGCGCCTGCCTGCCCTGCGTGAACGTGGTGATGACGTGATGCTGATCGCTGAGGCTCTGCTGCAGCGCATCGGCACCCAGATGAATACTCCCAACCTGCATTTCAGCAGCGCCGCCGCTGCCGCCATCCGCCAGTACCGCTGGCCGGGCAACGTGCGCGAACTGGAAAACGCCATCGAGCGGGCGGCCATCCTCTGCGACGAGGACGAGATTTCACCGGATCTGCTGGGCATCGAGCCGGACATCGGTCAGGAACGCAGCTCCCACGCCACCAGCGCGCTGGAATCCATGCGCACCCCGGAGAAGGTCAGCAGCGAACCGGCGGAAAACCTGTCACTGGAAGACTACTTCCAGCATTTCGTGCTGGAGCACCAGGAGCACATGACCGAAACCGAGCTGGCCAACAAGCTGGGCATCAGCCGCAAATGCCTGTGGGAACGCCGCCAGCGCCTGGGCATCCCGCGCAAGAAAACCGCCAGCTCCTGATCATCAACGGTTTCTGCCCTGCAGAAACCGTTACCCCCGCCCCGGTGTTACCTGCCCCTGTTACCCCACAACTGTTACCCCACCCACCCCAGCGGTAACACTTTACCGGGGTGAACGGTAACACTTCTCCCCGCAGCGGATTGCCCGTACAACCCAGATCATACGTAAGCCATTGATTTAAAAGGAATCACAAAAGCTGGCACGGCAAGTGCTTTGTTATAAACACAATAAAAATAAAAACCAGGCAATACCCCATAACAAGAACAAGATTCAGCTCCACACATAACAAGAACAAAACGTGCGAGTGCAGCAAACTGATTTTTTTGGAGAACGGGAAACTCCAGCTGGCGAACAGACTGTTCGATTGGAACCGAGAAGAATAAAAAGTTGCCCAAGCAACCCACCGGCTCCGAGGCCAACATGACTACAGCTGCTTCCTGCGCATCCAAAGCAATCCGCTTGCTTTAGGCAACCCGGGACGGGTTCATCAGGGTGGCACTGCCACTCAGCCCAAAAGAACAAGAAACAGCTCAGAAAACAACAATAAAAAAACATTAGGGGGAGTGAAAACTCCCCTTGAGCTTTCCTGCCAATCTCAGCTTTATTACAATTCCCTCCGCATTCGCGTTAGAATACTGCCCTTGTCATGCAGACTCACTACTTCAAGCTGCCCTGCATGGTCCCTATCTGTGGCCTGCGCGGAATGTTAATCTCGGCTTCCTGAGCAGCCTCTATCCGAGTAGATGCGCCTGAACATACGATTGCACTCTGAGCGCCAGATGGCGACAGATAGAGGCATGGGCTGAACACGTCAGTGGACCCCCCACTCATATGATTCGCAAGTTACTGAAAAGAATTCCCTCACCCTTCAGCCGACCGGCTCACAGGCGTACTACGCCTGCCATTATTCCGGCCAGTCAGCACTCCCTGAAACGCAGCCAGATCAGCCGCAATGCGGTAACCGTGGTCGAGCGTCTGCAACAGGCAGGTTATCAGGCCTTTGCCGTGGGCGGCTGCGTACGCGACCTGCTGCTGGATCTCGATCCCAAGGACTATGACGTGGCCACCAGTGCCACCCCCGAGCAGGTGCGCGCGACCTTTCGCAACAGCCGCCTGATTGGCCGCCGCTTCAAGCTGGCGCATGTGTTCTTCGGTCGCGAGATCATCGAGGTCGCCACCTTCCGGGCCGGTCATGCAGATGACCGCGATGCCAGCCAGGGGCGTGAACAGTCACTGCAGAGCGAGTCCGGCCGCCTGCTGCGGGACAACGTCTACGGCAGCCTGGAAGAAGACGCCCAGCGCCGCGACTTCACCATCAACGCGCTGTACTACGACGTGTGCAAGGGCACCATCCATGACTACGTCAACGGCGTGCAGGACATCCGCAACGCCCGGGTCCGGCTGATCGGCAACCCGGTACAGCGCTATCAGGAAGACCCGGTGCGCATGCTGCGGGCCATCCGCTTTGCCGCCAAACTGGATTTCGAGATCGAGCCACACACCGCCGCGCCCATCACCGAGCTGGCCGACCTGCTGCACGATATCCCGGCGGCGCGCCTGTTTGATGAAGTGCTCAAGCTGCTGCTCGGCGGCCAGGGCGAGCGCACCTTCGACCTGCTGCTGGAATACGACCTGTTCGCACCGCTGTTTCCGGATACCGACGAAGCCATCGACGAGCGGCCGGATTACACTCTCCAGCTGATCCGCCAGGCGCTGCGCAATACCGACCAGCGCATCAGCGAAGGACGCCCGGTCACCCCGGCCTTCCTGTTTGCCGCACTGCTCTGGCCCGCCCTGCCCCAGCGCACCCGGGAGCTGGAGCAGCAGGGTATCCCGCAGATTCCGGCGCAACAGCAGGCCGCCCACGAGCTGCTGGCCGAACAGTGCCGCCACACCGCCATACCCAAGCGCTTCACCCTGCCGCTGCGGGAGATCTGGGACATGCAGCCGCGGCTGGAGCGACGCAACGGGCGGCGTGCCGACCAGTTGCTGGAGCACCCACGCTTCCGCGCCGCCTATGACTTCCTGCTGCTGCGTGAAGCCGCCGGCGAGCAGACCGACGGCCTGGGCGACTGGTGGACCCAGTACCAGGACGCCAACCCCGAACTGCGCCGCCGCATGGTGCAACAGCTGAGCAACGGCGATGCGGCGCGCAAACGCTCCAGGGCGCCGCGCAAACGCAAGCCCCGGAGCGGAGCGGCACAGTAATGCAGCGCTGCTTCATAGCCCTGGGCAGCAACCAGGACGATCCGCAGGCGCAGGTGCGCCGAGCCTTCCGCGAGCTGGAGCAGTTGCCCCGCTCGCAGCTGCTGGGCTGCTCCTCGCTGTACCGCAGCGCACCACTCGGGCCGCAGGACCAACCCGCCTTCATCAATGCGGTCGCCATGCTGGATACCCGGCTGAGCCCGCACGAACTGCTGGATGCCCTGCAGGCTATCGAGCAGCGTGCCGGGCGGGTACGCAAGGCCGAACGCTGGGGGCCACGCATCCTCGATCTTGATCTGCTGCTATACGCGGAGCAGATGATGGATACGCCGCGCCTGCAGGTACCGCATTATCATATGCATGCCCGTTCCTTTGTACTGTATCCGCTGGCAGAATTGGCAGCGGATCTGACCATGCCTGATGGCACACCGCTACAGCAGCTGCTGCAGGCCTGCCCGCCCAGCGGGCTGGAACGCCTGCCAGGTACCGCTGGACAGGGTTG
>JAAYHO010000279.1 GCA_012735335.1 Gammaproteobacteria bacterium | reverse complement strand
TTCGGCCTGGATCAGGGTAAACAGCTCGTCGTAGCGCGGTTCGACCACCTCGGCCAGCGCCTGACGGGACAGATCCCGCGGCGGCCGTTCGCCGACGCTGGGCACCTTGATGGTTTCCTCCGGGCCAGCCAGCTTGGCCAGCGCGCAGGCGTAGCGGATCTTGATCTCCTCGGCATGCTGGGTCGGGGTACGCAACGCCATGGCGATGTCATTGGTCACCTGATCACCGGCAATCGGGATCACTGCGGTGTGGCGGATGGCACCCTCGGTGAAGATGGCGATATCGGTGGTACCGCCGCCGATATCCACCATGCACACACCCAGCTCCTTTTCGTCCTCGGTCAGTACCGAGTAGCTGGAAGCCAGCTGCTCAAGGATCACGTCTTCCACTTCCAGACCGCAGCGGCGGATGCATTTCTCGATGTTCTGCACCGCGTTCATGGCGCAGGTCACCAGATGCACCTTGGCTTCCAGGCGTACACCGGACATGCCACGGGGCTCACGCACGCCTTCCTGGTTATCGATCACGTACTCCTGCGGCAGGATGTGCAATACCTTCTGGTCAGCGGGGATGGCCACGGCCTGAGCCGCATCCAGTACCCGATCGATATCCGCCTGCACCACCTCGCCCTCGCGGATGGCGACGATGCCGTGGGAGTTCATGCTGCGGATATGGTTACCGGCAATGCCTGCGTACACCGAGTGGATCTGGCAGCCAGCCATCAGCTCCGCCTCTTCGATGGCGCGCTGGATGGATTGCACGGTGGACTCGATGTTCACTACCACGCCCTTCTTCATGCCACGGGACGGATGCGAGCCGATACCGACGATTTCCAGTTCGCCGTCCGCGCCAATCTCGCCGACCAGAGCGACCACCTTGGAGGTGCCGATATCCAGCCCGACGATCATCCTGCTACCCTGCTTGCTTGCCATGATTACTGATTACTCCCCGTTTCAACCGTTGCAGGCTCGCGCCACGCCACCGCCATTCCATTGCTGTAGCGCAGGTCTACCCGTGCGATAAGTTCCCGACGATCAGCCAACATCAGCTTGTCGATGGTCAGGAACCGCTGCATCTTGTCCACCACATCATCGCGCCCCAGCAGCAGCTCGATGCCGCTGCGGGTAGTCAGGAACCAACTGCCCCGATCCCGCATTTCCAGCCGCGCCACCTCGTGGCCATAGGGCCGCAGCAGGCGGTTGAACTGCTGATAGGTCTGCATTACCCGGCGCTTGGCACGATCCGGGCCATTGAGCCGGGGCAGGCCCTGAAAACTTTCTATCTGCTCGGGCGTGAAGGCCCGTCCGGCGTTATTCAGCAGTGCGTCGTCACCCCAGCGGGCCACTGGCAGATGCTCGTCCAGCTTGATGATCAGTTGATCTGGCCAGACCCGGGTAACGCTGGCACCCGCTACCCAGGGCATGGCCAGCAGGTCGCTGCGCAGGGCATCCAGATCGACAGTCACCAGGCTTTCCTGCAGGTAGGGCCCGATCGAACGCTGTACCGAATCACGGTCGATATACTGCAGGTCACCCTCGACGCTGATCACGCTGATCGGGTGCTGCGCCAGCGGCTGCAGGCGATTGACCAGCTCGTACAGCCCCATGCCCAGCACTACCAGCAGCAGCGGCCAGAGCAGTTGCTGCAGACGCTTGCCCGCCCCCTGAATGCCCGCCATCGATGGCATGCTCAGGCGCGGCCAGCTGCGCGGGGCCCGCGGGGTCACGCGCACGGCTCCACGGCTCGGCGTGCCACGCCGACCCCCGGTCCTACCTGTACGCTGATCCCTGATCATCAGGCCCATGAACGCGTCCTCAGTAACGGGCGCGGGCGAGAATCGCCAGCACCAGATCAGTGAAGTTCAGCCCGGCCGCCGCTGCGGCCATGGGCACCAGACTGTGGTCGGTCATGCCCGGCGCGGTATTCACCTCCAGCAGGTAGAAGCTGCCTTCGCTGTCCTGCATCACGTCCACCCGGCCCCAGCCCCGGCAACCCACGGCATCAAAGGCCTGCAGGCACAGGCTGGCCAGCTCCGCCTCGCGCTCCTCGCTCAGACCGCAGGGGCACTGATACTGGGTGTCGCTGGCCAGATATTTGGCCTGGTAGTCATAGAAGGTATTGGGCGTGCTCAGACGGATGGCCGGCAGTACCTGGCGATCGAGAATGCCGACGGTGAACTCGGCCCCGGTGATCCACTGCTCGACCAGCGCCACATCGTCGTATTTCTGCGCCTCGCGCCAGGCAGCCTTGAGTTCATCCAGGCTGTGCACCTTGGCCATGCCGATGCTCGAGCCTTCATGGATCGGTTTGATGATCAGCGGCGTGCCCAATTGCTCGACCACTGCAGCGCACTCGGACTCATCGCGCAGTACCGCATAGGCCGGGGTCGGCAGGCCGAGGCTCTGCCACACCTGCTTGGTGCGCAGCTTGTCCATGCCCAGCGCCGAGGCCATCACACCACTGCCGGTGTAGGGAATCTGCAGGCATTCGAGCAGGCCCTGCAGGCTGCCATCCTCGCCGCCACGCCCGTGCAGGGCGATGAAGACCCGGTCGGGACGCTCGGCGATCAGGCGCTGGGGCAGATCGGCACCGGCATCGATACCGAAGGCATCCACACCCGCGCCCTGCAGCGCCGCCAGTACCGCAGCGCCGGACTTGAGCGAGACCTCACGCTCGGCGGAAGTACCACCGTAGAGCACGGCCACCCGGCCGAAGGCTTTGGCGTCATTCATCAGGCCTGATCTCCCTTCAATTCGTTACCCAGCCGGGTCAATGCCTCGGCCAGTTGCGGGGCCAGCCCGCCGATATCACCGGCGCCCTGGGTCAAGAGGATGTCGCCGGGCTGCAGCACCGCGCGCAGCAGCGGCATCAGATCCGCATCCCGGGCCACGTACAGCGGGTCGATCTGCCCGCGCAGGCGGATGCTGCGGCACAGATGCTTGCTGTCGGCACCCGGGACCGGCTCCTCCCCGGCGGGGTAGACCTCCATCAACAACAGCACGTTGGTTTCACCCAGTACCTGCACGAAGTCTTCGTACAGATCACGGGTACGACTGTAACGGTGCGGCTGATAGATCATCACCAGACGCCGATCCGGCCAGCCACCGCGTACTGCCTTGATCACCGCATCGACTTCCCGGGGGTGATGGCCGTAATCATCCACCAGCATTACGCTGCCCTCGTCGCCCAGGGCAAACTCACCATGCACCTGGAAGCGCCGACCCACACCCTGGAAGCTGGTCAGCCCCTTGACGATGGCCGCATCGCTGACGCCTTCATCGGCAGTCACGGCGATGGTCGCCAGGGCGTTCAGTACGTTGTGCACACCGGGCATGTTGACGTAGACCCGCAGCGGCTCGTGGCCTTCACGCAGTACCGTGAAGTGGGTCTGCATGCCCTGCTGTTCGATATCCACGGCGCGGATGTCGGCATCCTCGGACTGGCCGTAGGTGATCACCTGACGGTTGACCTGCGGCAGGATCTCGCGCACCACCGGGTCATCGATACACAGCACCGCCAGCCCGTAGAACGGCAGGTTGTGCAGGAAGTCGACAAAGGTACGCTTGAGCCGGTTGAAGTCACCCTCGTAGGTGGCCATATGGTCGAAGTCGATATTGGTGACGATCGAGGCCATCGGCTGCAGGTGCAGGAAGGAGGCATCGCTCTCGTCGGCTTCGGCGACCAGATAGCGGCTTTCACCCAGCTGGGCGTTGGTCCCGGCGCTGGTCAGCTTGCCGCCGATGACGAAGGTCGGGCTCAGGCCTTCCGCCGCCAGCACCGAGGCGATCAGGCTGGTGGTGGTGGTCTTGCCATGGGTACCAGCCACAGCAATACCGTGGCGATAACGCATCAGTTCGGCCAGCATCTGCGCCCGGGGTACCACCGGAATGCGTTTTTCCAGGGCAGCGGCGACTTCCGGGTTGCTCTGGTTGATGGCACTGGATACCACCAGCACGTCCGCCTGCTGGACGTTCTCGGCGCGGTGGCCGATATCCACCCGGGCACCGAAGCTTTCCAGCCGGGCGGTCACCGCCGAGCGCTTGAGGTCGGAACCGGACACCTCATAGCCCATGTTCAGCAGCACCTCGGCAATGCCGCACATGCCCGCGCCACCGATACCGACGAAGTGGATCTGGCGGATGCGGCGCATGGCGGGCAGGCTGTAGGTAGCCTCGGTACGTTTATCAGCGGCCATGGGCAACCTCCAGGCAGGCGCGGACCACATCCGCCGTTGCATCGGGTCGCGCCTGATTGCGGGCTTGTTCTGCCATCAGTCGTACTGTCTCCGGTTTACCAAGTAGGGTGCCGAGACGCTGGGCCAGCAGCTCGGCAGTAAGGGTCTGTTGCGGCAGCAGCTGCGCTGCGCCGCGATCGGCCAGAAAACGCGCGTTGGCGGTCTGGTGATCATCAATGGCGTGGGGCAGCGGGATCAGCAGCGCCGGACGACCGGCAGCGGCCAGTTCCGCCACAGTCAGCGCACCGGCACGGCACACCACCAGGTCCGCCCAGGCATAGGCCTCGGCCATATCGCCGATAAAGGCTTCCACTTCGGCCTTTACCCCCACGGCGGCGTAGGCCTGGCGGGCCGCAGCCACGTGCTGCTTGCCGCACTGGTGACGTACCTGCGGGCGTTGACCAGCCGGCAGCAGTGCCAGCGCCAGTGGCAGCAGCTTGTTCAGCGGCGCAGCGCCGAGGCTGCCACCCAGTACCAGCAGACGCGGCTGACGCAGACCGTCCCAGACCAGTGCCGGAACCTGGAAGATATGCTCACGCACCGGGTTACCGGTGGTGCGCCGCGCGGCACCGGGGGCAAAGCTGTTGTCGAAACCTTCACAGCGGCGATCGGCAATGCGCGCCAGCAGGCGGTTGGTGGTACCGGCCACGGCGTTCTGTTCGTGAATGACCAACGGAATGCGATGCAGCCAGGCGGCCACGCCACCGGGGCCACTGACATAGCCACCGGCACCCAGCACACACACCGGCTGCAGCTCGCGCAGCACCTTGAAGGACTGCCACAGGGCACGAATCAGACGTACCGGCGCCATCAGCAGATCCAGCTTGCCCTTGCCGCGCAGGCCCTGGATATCGATGTAATGCAGCGCGATATCGGTCTGCGGAATCAGCTCGGCCTCGATGCCCCGGCGGGTCCCCAGCCAGTGCACTTCATAGCCCTGCTCCTGCAGCAGACGGGCGCAGGCCAGCGCCGGGAACACGTGGCCACCGGTGCCGCCCGCCATGATCAGTACCTTACTGGCCATCGGCAGCCTCCCGCAGCGCCTGACGCCGCTCCCAGTCAATGCGCAACAGCAGACCGAGACTGATACAGCAGACCACCAGCGAACTGCCGCCGTAACTGAGGAACGGCAGGGTCAGCCCCTTGGTCGGCAGCAGACCGATATTCACTCCGACGTTGATCAGCACCTGACCGCACCACATGATCGCCAGGCCATAGGCCACGTAGGCGGAGAAATAACGTCCGGCACGCTCGGCCCACAGGCCGATATAGAGTGCCCGGGCAGCAATGAACACCAGCAGGGCAAAGGCCGCCAGCGCACCGATCAGGCCCAGCTCCTCAGCCAGCACGGAGAACACGAAGTCGGTATGCGCCTCGGGCAGGTAGAACTGTTTCTGGATGCTGTTGCCCAGCCCCACACCCAGCCACTCACCACGCCCGAAGGCGATCAGCGCCTGGGTCAACTGATAGCCGGTACCGTAGGGGTCGTTCCACGGGTTGAGAAAGCCGGTCAGGCGCTGCAGTCGGTAGGGTTCGTACAGCACCAGCGCGGCGGCCATACCGGCCAGCGAGCCGAACAGCAGAGTGAAACGCAGCAGCCCCACACCACCCAGGAACATCATGCCCACCGCAGCGCCCATCAGCACTACCGTAGCGCCGAAGTCGGGCTCCAGAATCAGCAGCACCGCCATCGGCCCCAGCACCAGGAACGGTTTGATGAAGCCGACCCAACCTTCCTTGACCTCGTCCTGGCGGTGCACCAGATAACCAGCAAGAAAGATCACCGCAAACAGCTTGGCCAGTTCCGAAGGCTGCACGTTGATCGGGCCCACCGCAATCCAGCGCCAGCTGCCGTTGACCTCTCGGCCGACTCCGGGAATCAGCACCGCGATCAGCAGGATAAAAGCCAAGGCCAGCAGCAGAAAGCGCGACTGCTCCCACAGCCTGAGCGGCACCGCCAGGGTGGACAGCAACGCGACAATACCGATGAATACGTACACCAGTTGGCGTTTCATGTAATACAGCGGGTTGCCCAGCTGACCGGCAGCCACCTCCATGGAAGCCGAGCTGACCATCACCAGACCCAGCGACAGCAGGACGATACCACCCAGCAGCAGCGGCAGATCCATGTCGAAACGGCGCTCGCCAACCAGCGGCGCGAAGGAGCGTTGCAGTGCGTCAGTGACCATCATGCCGACAGCCTCCCGACCGCTGCGGCAAACAGCCGTCCGCGCTCTTCAAAGTTACTGAACATGTCCAGACTGGCGCAGGCCGGGGACAGCAGCACCGCATCACCCGGTTGGGCCAGGCTGGCGGCGGCAAGCACCGCCTCCTCCAGATTGGCCACTCGCTGCAATTGCACATGCCCGTCGAGCACCTGCTGCAGGCGATCGGCATCGCGACCCAGCAGCACTACCGCCCGGCAATGCTGGCTGATCGGCTCGACCAGTGCGGAGAAGTCCGCACCCTTGCCATCACCACCGGCGATCAGCACCTGCCTGCCCTGCAGCTCCCGACCGAAGCCTTCGATAGCGGCCAGCGCGGCACCGACGTTGGTGGCCTTGGAGTCGTTATAGTAATCCACCCCGGCATGCTGACCGACCCACTGGCAGCGGTGCGGCAGACCGGAAAATTCGCGCAGGGCATCGAGCATCGCCGCCATCGGCAGGCCGACCGCATGCCCCAGCGCCAGCGCCGCCAGTGCATTGGACTGGTTGTGCGCCCCGCGGATCTTCAGTTCACTGATCGGCATCAGCGCCTTGAATTCGAAGGCCAGCTGCTTCTCGCCATCCTGCTCGATCAAGCCGAAGCCCTTGAAGTCGGGCTGGTCCAGGCCGAAGCTCCAGCACGGCAGACTGTCGGCCACCAGCGGACGGGTCAAGGTGTCATCCCGGTTGACCACGAGCTGCCGGGCACCCCGGAAGATCCGATGTTTGGCCAGGTGGTAGGCGGCCAGATCAGCATAACGATCCATATGGTCTTCGCTGATATTCAGGACGGTGGCCACTTCGGCGTTCAACGCATCGGTGGTCTCCAGTTGGAAACTGGACAGCTCCAGCACATAGAGGTCGGCCTTTTGATCCAGCAGATCCAGCGCCGGGGTACCGATATTGCCACCCACCGCTACCCGTCTGCCGGCCTTCTCGGCCATCAGCCCCACCAGCGTGGTGACTGTGCTCTTGGCGTTGGAGCCGGTAATGGCGATGACCGGTGCGTCGGCCTCCCGGGCAAACAGCTCGATATCACCGATCGCCTTGGCACCGCTCTGCAGCGCTACCTGAATAGCAGGAGTGGACAGGGCAATACCCGGGTTGATGATCAGCTCGTCCGCCGAGCTCAGCAGCCGGGCATCCAGCTCGCCCAGATACAGGTCGGCCATGGGCGCGAAGCGCTTGAGCTTGTCCAGGCCGGGTGGATTGGTGCGGGTGTCACAGACCGCAAACGGCAGATCACGGCCAGCCAGATACCGGGCGACCGATAAACCGGTCACCCCGAGTCCGACTATGATCCGTTGCTTGTCCGTGGAGATCAGCGACACCTTTATATCCTCAACGCAGTTTCAGGGTGGACAGGCCGATCAACACCAGAATCACGGTGATGATCCAGAACCGCACGATGACCCGTGGCTCGGGCCAGCCCTTCAATTCAAAGTGGTGGTGAATCGGCGCCATGCGGAACACCCGGCGGCCGGTCATCTTGAACGAGGCCACCTGCACGATCACCGACAGGGTCTCGACGACGAAGATGCCGCCCATGATGAACAGCACGATTTCCTGCCGCACGATCACCGCGATCACCCCCAGCGCCGCACCCAGTGACAGCGCGCCCACATCACCCATGAACACCTGGGCTGGGTAAGTGTTGAACCAGAGAAAGCCCAGCCCAGCACCGATCAGCGCACCGCAGAAGATCAGCAGTTCACCGGAACCCTGGACATAGGGGATCAGCAGGTACTGGGAGAACTGCACGTTACCCGACAGGTAGGCGAAGATGCCCAGCGCACCGCCGACCATCACCGTGGGCAGGATCGCCAGGCCGTCCAGCCCATCGGTCAGGTTGACCGCGTTGCTGGCACCGACGATGACGAAGTAGGTCAGCACGATGAAGAAGGCCCCGAGCTGGAACTCCAGGCTCTTGAAGAAGGGCACGATCAGCGTGGTATCCGCCGGGGTATCTGCAGCCATATAGAGGATAATCGCGGCAGCCAGACCGAATACCGACTGCCAGAAATACTTCCAGCGTGACGGCAGGCCACGGGAGTTCTTCTCGATCACCTTGCGGTAGTCGTCCACCCAGCCGATGGCACCGAAGCTGATGGTCACACCCAGCACCACCCATACATACAGGTTGCTCAGGTCGGCCCACAACAGAGTACTGATGGTGATGGCGGTGAGGATCAGCGCGCCACCCATGGTCGGGGTGCCCTTCTTCGACAGGTGCGACTGCGGGCCATCATTGCGCACCGCCTGGCCGATCTGGCGCAGCTGCAGGGTACGGATCATCCAGGGACCGAGGAACAGCGCCATGCCCAGCGCGGTCAGCACGCCGAGGATGCCGCGCAGGGTCAGGTACTGGAATACACCGAAGCCGGTGTGAAATTGTTGCAGGTATTGCGCGAGTATCAGCAGCATGTCGGCTTGCCCTCATCCTGAATTTGCGAGCCTTCTACCAGTGCGGCGACGACCTCTTCCATGCCCGCACTGCGCGAGCCTTTAACCAGAACCCGGCTGTGCGGGTTCAATTCGTTTTTCAGTGCCGCCGCCAGTTCAGCGCGGCTGGCAAAGCTGTGAGCGCCCGTACCGAAGGCCTCGGCAGCCAGCGCCGACAGGCGACCGGTGGTGTACAGACCATCCAGGCCCCGGGCCCGGGCGTACTCGCCGATCTGCCGGTGCGCCTGCTGTTCGGTATCGCCCAGTTCACCCATGTCGCCCAGCACCAGCAGCCGCTGCCCGTCGAGGCTGGCCAGCACATCGATGGCGGCCCGTACCGAGACCGGGTTGGCGTTGTAGCAATCGTCGATGATCAGCGAGCCGGCATGGCCAGCCAGGCTCTTACCACGACCGGCCACCGGTTGCAGAGCACCCAGCCCGGCGGCGATGGCCGGCAGGGAAACCCCCAACGCCAGGGCAGCGGCGGCGGCAGCCAGGGCATTGGCCACGTTGTGCCGCCCCAGCAGATTGAGCTGCACGGCAATGCTGCCCGCCGGACTGACCAGCTCGAAGCCCGGGCAGCCGCGCTGATCGATACGGATACTGCGCGCATGCAGGTCGCCAGCGGCGTTGTCCAGACTGAAGCTCCAGCCCTTGCGCGCGCCCAGGGTCATCTGCCAGTCGCTGTACCAGCGGCTGTCCAGATTGATCACGCCCTGCCCGTCGGCGGCCAGATGGTCGAAGATTTCACCCTTGGTGCGGGCAATCGCCTGCTCGCTGCCGAAGCGGCCGATATGCGCCACCCCGGCGTTGGTCAGCACACCGATCTGGGGGCTGGCCAGTTGCATGCAGTAGGCGATGTCACCCACCGCACCGGCGCCCATTTCGATCACCGCAAAGCGGTGCTCGGGGGCCAGTTCCAGCAGGGTCAGGGGTACGCCCAGTTCGTTGTTCAGATTGCCACGGGTCGCCAGCACAGGTCCGCATTCGCGCAGGATGGCGGCGAGCATTTCCTTGACTGTGGTCTTGCCACTGGAGCCGGTAATGGCCACCAGCGGGTATTGGAAGGCAGCGCGGTTGAGTGCGCCGAGCTGGCCCAGCGCCCGTTGGCAGTCGGTCACCAGCAGTTGCGGCAGGGCATCGTCCACCGGGCGCTGCACCAGCGCGGCAACTGCGCCGTTGGCCCGGGCCTGGGCAACAAAGTCATGGCCGTCCACCCGGCTGCCGGGCAGGGCCACGAACAATCCGCCGGGCTGCAGCTGACGGGCATCGATGCTGACGCTGTCAAAGCTCACATCGGCGCCGCGCAGGGTGGCGTTGAGCGGTTGGGTCAGGGCCGACAGGAACATGGCTTCAAGCATGTTGTTCCCCCCGGCGTTGCAGAGCGCGTTCGGCCTGTTCGATATCGCTGAAAGGGTGACGCACCCCATTGATCTCTTGGTAAGTCTCGTGCCCCTTGCCCGCCAGCAGAATGATGTCATCCGCCTCGGCAGTGGCAATGGTCCGGGCAATCGCCTCGGCACGGTTGGCTATGACCTTCAACTGGTCGGTACGTTCAATTCCGGCGCGAATTTCGTCGATAATGTCAGCAGACGCCTCGGTGCGGGGATTGTCGTCGGTGATCACCAGCAGGTCGGCACCCTGCTCGGCCACCCGACCCATCAACGGGCGCTTGCCCCGATCACGGTCGCCGCCGCAGCCGAACACACAGACCAGCCGACCGGCCACATGGGCACGCAGGGCTGCCAGGGCATTTTCCAGGGCATCCGGGGTGTGGGCGTAATCAATCACCACCAGCGGCTGACCTTCACCACCCAGGCGCTGCATGCGCCCCGCCGGCGGCAGCAGTTGCCCGAGCAGCACGGCAATCTGCGCCAGCGGCAACTCCAGCGCCAGTAGCGCCCCAGCCACCGCCAGCAAATTGGACAGGTTGAAGGTGCCCAGCAGCGGGCTGCGCAGCTCCGCCTCGGCATGCGCCGTGTGCAGCACAGCGCTGATACCTTCGCTGTCAAAACGGACGTTGCTGCAGTACAGCTCGGCACTGCTGTCATCCAGGCTGTAACGCACCAGCGGCAGCTGGCAACCGGCGGCCAGTTGCCGACCAAAGGCGTCATCGATATTGATCACCGCATGGGCGGCCTGCTGCAGGATCAGCGCCTTGGCCTGACCGTAGGCGTCCATATCGCCGTGGTAGTCCAGATGATCGCGGCTGAGGTTGGTGAATACCGCCACCTCGAATTTCAACGCAGCGACCCGGCCCTGGGCCAGCGCATGGGAAGAGACCTCCATGCTCACCCGGCGGGCGCCCTGGTTACGCAATTGCGCCAGTTGCTGCTGCAGGCTCAGGGCATCCGGGGTGGTCATGCCGTGGTCGAGCAGCGCACCGGGCATACCGCTGCCCAGGGTGCCGATCACGCCGCAGGCTTGGCCCAGCTGGTTCAGCGCCTGGGCCAGCATTTGGCTGACACTGGTCTTGCCGTTGGTACCGGTGACCCCCACCAGTTTGAGCTGGTTGGCCGGCTCACCATGGAAGCGTCCGGCAATGGCCGACAGCTGGGTGGCCAGATGCCCTATCGGCAGCACCGGCAGCGCCGCCGAGACCACAAAACCATCACTGGCCTCATGGGCGATGGCCGCAGCACCGGCGGCAATGGCCTGATCGATATGCTGGCGACCATCATGACGCAGGCCGGGCACAGCCAGGAACAGATAACCCGGCTGTACCTTGCGGCTGTCGGTGGTCAGACCGGTGATCTCCACCGCCTGGCCCTGCCATTGGGGGAACAGCTGCTGCAGTTGCATTATCCGCGCCCCTCCTGGCTATCCAGGCTGGGCAGCTCCACCTGCTGCAGCTCGTTGAGGTTGTCCGGGGTGATGTTCAACAGCCGCAGGGCATTGGACATCAGGTCGCTGAATACCGGCGCCGCCACCAGACCGCCGTAATAACCACCTTTGGTCGGCTCATCGATCACCACGGCGATCGCCAGGCGCGGGTTGCTGCTGGGCGCGAAACCGGCGAACAGCGAACGGTAGGAATCCTGTTGGTAGCCCTTGGTACCGGTGGCGGTCTTGCGTGCGGTACCACTCTTGCCACTCACATGGTAGCCGGGCACCTTGGCACGGAAGGTACCGCCGGTGCCTTCAATCACTTCCTGCAGCATGCCCTGAATGGTCTGCGCGACATTTTCCGGCAGCACCTGCTGGGTGGCGGGCTGCTCGCTCAGGCGCAGCAACGACATGGGTGCCTTGCGACCATCGTTGGCCAGCACCGCATAGGCCTGGGCCAGCTGCACCGTGGTTACCGACAGGCCATAGCCGTAGGACAGCGCAGCGGTCTCAGCCTGACGCCACTCGCGGAAGCTGGGCAGATTGCCGACCCGTTCACCGGGGAAGCCCAGACCAGTGTATTGACCGAAGCCCACCGCATGCATGGTTTCATGCAGCGCCGGGCCACCCACATCAAAGGCTACTTTGCTCATGCCGACGTTACTGGACTTGAGCAGGATACCGGTCAGATCCAGCACCCCTCCCGGGGCCCGGGAGACGTCGCGGATGGTGTAGCGACCGATCTGCAGGGTACCGGGATAGACGTTGACCTGATCGCGCGGCGACCAGCGGCCGGTGGCCAGCGCGGCACTCATGGAAATCGGTTTGACCGTGGAGCCGGGCTCGAACACATCGATCAGCGCCCGGTTACGCATCATGTCCGGCTTCAGGTTGGCACGGTTGTTCGGGTTGTAGCTGGGGTGGTTGGCCATGGCCAGCACTTCCCCGGTGCGCACATCCAGCATGACGATGGAACCGGCGCGGGCCTCGAACTCCTGCAGCGCCTCACGCAGCTCGCGGTGGGCCAGATACTGCAGGCGCAGGTCGATGGACAGGGCCAGATCATTGCCCGGCCGGGCATTGCTGACCACCTGTACGTCCTTGATCAGACGGCCTCGGCGGTCCTGCAGCACCTGGCGCTTGCCGGGCACACCCTCCAGCCAGTGGTCATAGGCCAGCTCGATGCCTTCCTGGCCTTTCTCGTCGACGTTGGTAAAGCCGACCAGATGCGCAGCCACCTCGCCAGCCGGATAGAAACGGCGGTACTCCTCGATGCTGTAGACACCGGGCACCTTGAGCGCCATGACCTCTTCACCATCGGCAGGCACCATGCGCCGGCGCAGATAGATGAACTCTTTATCCGCATTGGCTCTGAGCCGCTCACTGAAAGTCTTCAGGTCAGTGCCGAGCTGACTGGCCAGCTCAGCCCAGCGGGCCTGCTGATGGATCAGCTGCGAGGGGTTGGCCCAGATGGTCAGCACCGGCGTGCTCACCGCCAGCGGTTCGCCGTTGCGGTCGGTGATCTGCCCGCGGTGGGCCGGAATCGGCACATGGCGAACACTGCGCTTGTCGCCCTGGTTCTTCAGGAAGCCTTCGTCCAGCACATGCAGCTCGACGATGCGCCAGCACACCGCCACACTGCACAGCGCGAGCATGCCGACAACCAGCCGGAAGCGCCACGGGTAAAGGCTGCCATTGGAGCGAGGGACAAGGGATTTGAAGGAGAGCTTTTTCATGGGCGCACCAGAATCACTTCACTGGGTTCAGGTACGCGCATACCCAGCTGGCGGGTAGCAATGCTCTCGACGCGATTGTGTGCCGTCCAGGTACTCTGCTCCAGCACCAGACGCCCCCACTCGGCTTGGGCCTTCTCCCGCTGCAGCATTTCCGCTGCCAGCTCGTTGAGCAGTTGCCTGCTCCAATGGGCGCTGTAAGGTACCGCCAGTGCGGTCACCAGGGTCAGCCCCCAGACCAGCAGCAGCCAGCCGCTGCTCGCGGGCAGGCCGGAGCGCGGAGTGCTGGCGGGAGCCTGCCTGGAGGTATTCATCAGTGCTTCTCCGCCACACGCAGTACGGCGCTGCGGGCACGGGGGTTGGCGGCCACTTCCTCGGCGGTGGGTTTGATCGCCTTGCCCACCAGTTTCACACTGACCTTGATATCCGCGTCACGCACCGGCAGGTTGCGCGGCAGCGGCGCCCCCTTCGATTCCCGACGCATGAACTGCTTGACCTGACGGTCCTCCAGCGAATGGAAGCTGATCACCGCCAGACGCCCACCCGGGGCCAGTACGTCCAGCGCCGCCTGCAGGCCCTCGGCCAGATCATCCAGCTCGCGGTTGATGAAAATGCGGATACCCTGGAAAGCGCGGGTGGCCGGGTGCTTGTGCTTTTCCCAGGCGGGGTTGGCCTGCTTGATCACCTCGGCCAGATCAGCGGTACGGGTAAAAGGCTGCTCGGCGCGGCGACTGACAATCGCCCGGGCCATACGCCGGGAAAAACGTTCCTCACCGTATTCATACAATACAGTGGCAATGTCCGCCTCGTCGGCGCTGTTGATCCACTCGGCGGCGCTCTGGCCGACGGCCGGGTTCATGCGCATATCCAGCGGGCCATCGTTGAGAAAGCTGAAGCCGCGCTCAGGGTCATCCAGCTGCGGCGAGGACACGCCCAGATCCAGCAACACGCCATCGACCTGGCCGTGCAGACCACGGGCCTGCAGCTCGTCGGCCATCTCGGCAAACGAGCGCTGTACAACGACAAAGCGGCCGTCTTCGGCCGCCAGCTGATTACCGACCCGGATTGCCTCCGGGTCCTTGTCGAAGCCAAGCAGCCGCCCCTGGTCGGACAGCCGGGCGAGAATGGCCCGGCTGTGCCCGCCACGCCCGAAGGTGCCGTCTATATAGAGACCATCGGGGCGTACAGCCAGCCCTTCCAATCCTTCGCTCAGCAGTACACTGATATGTTTCAATTCGGTCTGCTGATTCATAGGCTCAACGTATGCAGTTCCGCCGGCAGCTCGCCGACATCCTGCTCCTGCTCAAGATAGGCTGCGGTGATGGACTGCCAGGCATCCTCACTCCACAACTCGAATTTATTCAGCTGCCCCACCAACATGACTTTCTTGTCCAGCCCCGCATACTCGCGCAGCAGCGGCGGCACGACGAAGCGGCCGTTTCCGTCCAGCTCGATCTCGGTAGCACTACCGATCAGCAGTCGACTGAAGCGTTTGACTACCGGGTTCATGTTGGGGGCATCACGGAACTGGGCCTCTACTTCTTCCCAGGCGGCGAGCGGGTAGATCCACAGACAGCGATCGCCCAGGGCAGTGGTGGCTACAAGCTGCCCGCCACAGGACTCGAGCAGACGGTCGCGATACCTTGCAGGCATTGCGAGTCGGCCCTTTGCGTCCAGATTGACGGCACTCGTTCCACGAAACACTTTTTGTTATTCCCCTGGTGAGATCAATGCTGTGACAGCTGGAACCCCAAAAAGATCCACATTTTCCCACTTCACACCACTTCCGCACACTATAGAAAGGCGCCCATACAGCGTCAAGCGGCCAAGCACCGAAAAAGCGTTGTATGACGAGGGTTTAGCGGGCTTTTGCTGCGAGGATGCAGCAGGAAGGAGAGGAAACTGAAACAATTACAAAAGGATGCCGACGCGACTTAAAGTCAAACCTTAAGTTGAAATATTTTTCTCTTTTTGCAGGGGGTATCACAGAAGGGAAAAAACAGGAGTTGGCCTGTAAGCCGGGTTCTGTCGAGGACAGCCATTCCTCTGCGACAGCCATCACTGACTGCCTGTAGCAACCTACCCGGATCCAGTGCGGGCCGCACCAATGGATCCCTATTTGGTCTTGCTCCGAGTGGGGTTTACCATGCCACGAACTGTTACCAGTCGTGCGGTGCGCTCTTACCGCACCCTTTCACCCTTACCGGCGCTTGCGCGCTTAGGCGGTCTGCTCTCTGCTGCACTTTCCGTAGGCTCACGCCTCCCAGGCGTTACCTGGCACTCTGCCCTGTGGAGCCCGGACTTTCCTCCATACCGCCGAAGCGATACAGCGACTGTCCGGCCAACTCCTGCACGCAAGGTTAGCCGGGTTGCAGCCCAACGGCAAGCACTGATGGCTCAAGCTCGTGGGTTTGTGGAAGCCAGAATCTCAGCGTCCCTTCTCCAGAGCAAGCTGATACAAGCGGTTCTTCTTCACTCCGGTGATCCGCGCCGCCAGTGCCGAGGCCTGTTTGACCGGGAGTTCTTCCAGCAGGATATCCAGCACTCTCTCCGCTGCGGGGTCGAGCGCGTCATCGTCGCTCGACTGCGGCGCGCCCTCCACTACCAGCACGCATTCACCACGTTGCTGATCAGGATCGGAACGCACCCACTCCACCAGTTCCGCCAGCGGCGCGCCCTTGATGGTCTCGAAGGTCTTGGTCAGCTCCCGAGCCAACACCACATGACGTTCACCACCGAGCAGTTCGAGCATGTCTTCGAGGCATTCCAGCAGCCGGTGCGGCGCTTCGTAGAGCATCCAGGTGCGCTGCTCGCCAGCCAGCGCCTCCAGACGCTGGCGGCGGCCATGGGCCTTGGCCGGCAGGAAGCCTTCGAAACTGAACCTGTCCGAGGGCAGACCGGCGGCGCTGAGGGCGGCGATCAGGGCGCAGGCGCCGGGGATCGGGGACACCAGCACACCGGCTTCGCGGGCCTGGCGTACCAGATGAAAGCCCGGATCGGAAATCAGCGGTGTGCCCGCATCGGAGATCAGCGCCATATCCTCGCCCGCCAGCAGACGCTCCACCAGTCGGGCACTCTTGTCCCGTTCGTTGTGATCATGACAGGCGGTGGTCGCGGTGGTGACACCGAAGTGCTGCAGCAAGCGAGCGCTGTGCCGGGTGTCTTCGGCGGCGATCAGGCTGACCGAGCGCAACACCTCGAGGGCGCGCGGGGTGATGTCCTGCAGATTGCCGATCGGCGTGGCGACAACGTAAAGGGTACCGGCGTGGGAAGACATGGCAGATCCTGTAAATGTGACGTTTGATTGTACAGGACGTGATCCGTTTCCGGCCAAGTGCGTGGCAGGCTCAGCCGCCCTTGGTTACACTATGCCCCGACAGTTGCTCCTGCCTGCAGGCCCGCCCGCTGGCCGGAGCGTGCCTAAACAGCGCCCCATTCAAGGTACCCTGCCTGATGCTTCGCACTATTCGCCTGCCGCTTGCCGGCCTGATCCTGGCTTCACTGATTGCCGGTTGCTCCTCGCCACCCCGCCAGCTATCCGAACTGCCCACCGCCACTGACGCGCCGATCGAGGACATCCTGCGCCGGGCCGATCGTCGGGATGGGGCCGAAGCCAACCTGCTGCGCCTGCATGCGGCGCAGACCGCCTGGAATCGCGACCAGCCGAATCAGGTCCGGAGCATTCTGGCAATGATCCCGCAGAGCGACCTGCCGCTGGACCAGCAGCAGCGCTTCAGCGAACTGCAGGCACGCAGCGAGCTGGCCCTGGGACAGCCCGCTGCCGCCCTGCGCGCCCTGCGTCACACCTCCCTTGAGCAACTGGACAACCTGTCGCCGCAGAGCCAGCTGGATCTGCAACTGCTGCGCGCGGAAAGTATGGCGGCCAGTGGCGAACACCTGAACGCAGCGCAAGAGCGCATGTTCATCCATAACCTGCTGCCCGAGTCTGACCGCGGGCAGAACCTGGCGGCGATCTGGGAATCGCTGAACCAGACTCCCACCGATCAGCTGCGCGCCGCCAGCGGTGCAGCCAGCGGTGAAACGGCGGGCTGGCTGAATCTGGCGCTGATCCAGCGCGAGCAGGGCAATCTCGACCTGCAGGTCCATGCCCTGCAGCAGTGGCAGGAACAGTACCCCAACCACCCCGCGGTCAGCTCCCCACCGGAGGCCATCAGCCGCCTGCTCGAGCTGCACGCCCAGCGCCCGCAACATCTGGCTCTGCTGCTGCCCTTTGACGGCCAGCTGGCCGGGGCCGCAGATGCCCTGCGCGATGGTTTTCTGGCAGCGCAGTACAGCGCCTTCGGCCAGGGCCTGGCGCAACCACAGATCAGCCTGTATGACAGCGGCAATTATGTGGATCTGCTGCAGTTCTACCAGCAGGCCCAGGCCGATGGCGTGCAATGGGTGATTGGCCCGCTGGATCGCCAGCAGGTAGCCCGCCTGGCCGCACTGCCGCAACTGCCCCTGCCGACCCTGGCGCTGAACTATGCGGATAACGGCAGCAACCCGCCGCCCGGACTGTTCCAGTTCGGCCTGGCTCCCGAGGATGAGGCCCGCTCGGCGGCCCTGCGCGCCTGGCAGGACGGATATCGGCAGATGGCCATTCTGGCCAGCCGGGAGGACTGGGCTGTCCGCGCTGCCCAGGCCTTTGCCGAGCAGTGGCAGGAACTGGGCGGTGTACTGGTCGGTCACGAACAGATTGATCAGCCTGCGGCCATTGCCGGGCAGATCGCCCAGCTGCTGCGGGTACAGGACAGCGAGCGGCGCAATCAGCGTATTCAGGGTGTACTGGGCAGCAGCGTGACGGTCCAGCCGACCCCGCGGCCGGAGCTGGAGGCGCTGTTCCTCGCGGCCAACCCGCTGCAGGCCCGGCAGATCAAACCGACGCTGGTATTCCAGTACGCCGGTGATCTGCCGGTATATGCCACCTCCCACGCCTACCGCCTGTCGGTGCATGGCGAGCCGAACGAGGATATCGACGGCCTGCTGATTGCCGAGATCCCCTGGCTGCTGCACAGCTCCGACCCGATGTACAATACCGTGGTCGGCTCCTGGCCTGCCGCCGCCGGCCCCATGGGCCGCCTGTACGCCATGGGGGTGGATGCCCAGCGCATCTTCAACCGTCTGCTGCAGATGCAGGAACAGCCGGATACCCGCATTGAAGGCGCCACCGGCAGCCTGTCGCTGGACCCGAGCGGCCAGGTACGCCGGGTACTGCCCTGGGGCCGGATCATCGACGGCCAGCTCCACCCACTGCCTGACGCCAGTTCGTGGTAACCGGCAGGCAGACCGCCCGCCAGGTCACCGGCAACCTGGCGGAACGCCAGGCCGAACAGCTGTTGCTGAATGCCGGTATGCGCCTGTTGGCACGCAACTACCGCTGCAAACAGGGCGAGCTTGATCTGGTCATGCGCGATGCCGATACAGTAGTATTCGTTGAAGTGCGCTACAGGCGACGTGCCCAGTGGGGCGATGCCGCAGAAACGGTGGACTGGCGCAAACAGAAACGCGTGATTGCCGCCGCCCATTATTATCTGCTGACCCACCCCCACCTGGCCGACCAACCCTGTCGCTTCGACGTTGTCGCCGCTGTTGGCGACCCTGCGGACCCAGCCTCCTACCGCTGGATCCGGGAAGCTTTCACTTGCTAGCGAGCCCTTCTTCTATGGATATGCAACACCGCATCAGACAACTGTTCACTGACAGTATCGAAACCAAGACCCGCGCCATGGACGTGCTCGGCCCCAGCATCGAACAGGCCAGCCAGCTCATGGTCAACGCCCTGCTCAACGAACGCAAGATTCTCAGCTGCGGCAACGGTGGCTCCGCCGGTGACGCCCAGCACTTCTCCTCCGAGCTGCTCAACCGTTTCGAGCGCGAGCGCCCGAGCCTGCCGGCCATAGCCCTGACCACCGACAGTTCGACCATCACCTCGATCGCCAACGACTACAGCTACGAGGAAGTCTTCTCCAAGCAGATCCGCGCCCTTGGCCAGTCCGGTGATGTACTGCTGGCGATTTCCACCAGCGGCAACTCGGCCAACGTCATGCAGGCCATCCAGGCGGCCCATGACCGTGACATGCTGGTGGTTGCCCTGACCGGCCGTGATGGCGGCGCCATGACCTCCCTGCTGCTGCCTGATGACGTGGAGATCCGGGTACCGGCACGCTCCACCGCGCGCATCCAGGAAGTGCACCTGCTGGCGATCCACTGCCTGTGCGACCTGATCGACCGTCAACTGTTCGGGAGTGAAGAATGATCCGTCTGACCGCTGTCTTGCTCGCCCTGGCCCTGGCCGGCTGCAGCAGCATATTGACCGCCACCCGGGACACGCCGATGGAGAGCAACCACGGCACCCGCACCCTGGGCAGCAGCATTGACGACCAACTGATCGAAACCCGCGCCAACGTGAATATCGCCAAGGCCCACGCCGACCTGGAAGCCGAGGCGCGCTTCAGCGTGACCAGTTACAACGGTGTGGTACTGCTGGTCGGTCAGGTACCCCGGGCGGAGCTGATCCAGCTGGCTGGCGATACCGCCAAGCGGGTGCAGCGGGTCAAGGTGGTGCATAACGAGCTGACCGTCGGCCCCAGACTGTCGCTGCTGGCACGCAACAACGATGCCCTGATCACCTCCAGCACCAAGACCCGGATGCTGGCCGACAACAACATTCCCGGTCGCCGCATCAAGGTGACTACCGAAGCCGGCGTGGTCTATCTGATGGGTCTGGTGACCCGCGCCGAGGCCGACCTGGCGGTGGCCACAGCCCAGCAGGTGGGCGGTGTGCAGCGGATCGTCAAGCTGTTCGAATATATCGACTGAAGACTGCCCGGTGTCGAGCGGACGCTCGACACCCCAGGGACTGTGTTACTTGACCACCTTGAGTGATGGTCTGCCGCTGGGTTTGGGCGGCTGATCGGTGGGCTCATCATCCTGCGGTGGCGGGGTTTCGGTATCGATCTCGAAGACCATGCCCTGCCCGTTCTCCCGGGC
>JAAYHO010000278.1 GCA_012735335.1 Gammaproteobacteria bacterium | reverse complement strand
CAGGTCCAGCAGCCACTCCCCCGGGTAGTCCAGAATTTCCAGACGCAGCGAACGGCTCGACTGCACCCGCCGGAGCAGACCGCTCTGACGAAAACGCAGGTCGATCACCACCCGGGACAGGTCGGTGGTGGAAGTCGGCCACTGGGCCGGATCGGCGGAAAGACTGCCCAGCGCCTGCAGGTAGGCAAACGGCTGCTCCACCCCGTCACGCTGCCAGCGCACCGCCTCCAGCCGATCGAACGGCGGACGCCGGGCCAGCAGCCCGCGCTGGTGGTTTTCCAGCTGATTGATCAGGCTGGTAATGAAGGTGGTCTTGCCTGCCCGGCTCAGCCCGGTCACCCCCACACGCAGGGGCTGCCCGGTCAGGCTGACCGCCTGCTGCTGCAGGTCTGTGATCCATTGCGGCTTTTTAATTACGGGCATGCCGGGCACTCCTGAACTCGTGTATGGTCTATCCAAGCCAGTATCGCACAACCACGCCGGGGAGAGATTCAATGGCACATACAGACACACACAGCAAAGCAATAGGTTATCTGCTGTGGATTTTTGGCTTCATGGGGGCGCACAGGTTCTATTACGGCAAACCCTGGACGGGCACCCTGTACTTCTTCACTCTGGGGCTGTTCTTCATCGGCTGGATTGTCGACCTGTTCCTGATTCCATCGATGGACGCCAAGGCCGATCAGCGCTTTCGCCCCGGACGGATCAATTTCAATCTGAGCTGGATTCTACTGACCTTTCTCGGCATCTTCGGTGCCCACCGCCTGTACATGGGCAAATGGATCACCGCGATCATCTACTTCTTTACCGGCGGCCTGTTCCTGCTCGGCATCCTCTATGACTACTGGACGCTGAACGAGCAGATTTCCCAGAAGAACATAGAGAAGGCCTGGTAAGCGGCGGCAGGTGCGCGCCTGCCGCTATACCGGATCGTTACGCGTCAGCAGCTCATCGGGCAGATGCACTATCCAGTCCTCGGCCTGGGGCGGCATCTGCAGATGATAGCCCTGGGTCTGCAGGTTGTGCATGACCTGCAGGATATCCTCCCGGGCCAGCTTGCGCTGTTCGCTCAACACCAGATCCATCGCGTGCTCCGGTTTGCCGAACAGCTTCAACAGCGCCTCGGGCAGCTCGGACACGCCCTTGTCCCGGGGCACATACAGATACATGCCCGGCTTGCGCGGGCTGCGGTAGATCGAACACAGCAGTTTCATGCGCCCTCCCCCTTGCTGGAAAACTGGTTGGCCAGTGCCAGCAGCTCTTCACCCATCAATTCCCGACGCCAGCCAGTCAACTCATCCGGCAGGCTGTAGGGCCCGCAGGGGTAGCCGGTGCGCACCATGGCTTCGAGTATCTTCTTGCGCAGCATCAACTCGCTGGCCATGCCCAGCCGCTCGGCCTGGCGCTGGCCGACCTTGCGCAATACCTTGAGCAGGCGGTTGGCATCCGCCGGCAACGGCTCGGGCAACGACTGCGGCCACTGCTGCTCGGGCACCTGACGCCCCTGACTGATCAACCCGAGAATGGTCTCGCCATCCTGACGCACGGTGCGCGGATGCATGTCATCCATGCGCGCCAGTTGCCCCAGGGTATCCGGCTGGCGCTGGGCCAGCGGACACAGTGTGGACTCGCGCAGCAGGCGGTTACGCGCCACATCCCGCTGGCGGGCAGCCCGTTCACGCCAGTCACACAGCACCTGCAGCACCGCCAGCTCGGCGGGCTTCAGGCGCCAGGCCTGCTTGATGCGCTTGTAGGCCTGCTCCGGTTCCGGCAGAACACGGGCGTTGGCTACCAGCTCGGCGGTATCTTCCAGCAGCCAGTCCACCAGCCCCGCCGCTTCCAGACGTGGCGCCATCAGGGCATAGATTCGTGCCAGATACAGGGTATCGTCCACCGCATACTGCAGCTGCTGCGGGCTCAGGGGCCGTTGCAACCAGTCCGAGCGGGTCTCTTCCTTGGGCAGATCAATACCCAGCAGGCTGTTGACCAGCCGGGAGTAGGACATGGAAAAATCCATGCCCAGATAGGCTGCGGCAATCTGGGTATCGAACAGCGGCGCTGGCAACGCCCCGCACAGGTGCTGAAACACCTCGAGATCCTCGCTGCAGGCATGCAACACCTTGACCACGCCGGGCGCTTCCAGCAGGGCAACCAGCGGCGACCAGTCGGTGATCGCCAGCGGATCGATCAGACAGGACTGTTGCCCATCACCGACCTGGATCAGTCCGGCAATGGGAAAGAAGGTTTCAGTACGAACAAATTCGGTGTCCATTGCCACAAAGGGCAAGGTCAGCCAGTGCTGGCAGTATTCAGCCAGCACAGCATTCTGATCGATGATCTGAGGTTGAGCCTCGGTTGACATCATAAAATCCCGGTTCCTTGACTGGGGCAAACGGCCCCGCTGCGCAGTATAACCGAGGCACCCGCCGGGGCGGGCTGCAACTTTCGATCATTATGTAATGCTGGTTCCGGCTCTGCCCTGCCCGGCGATAAAGATTTCTCCATCCAGAAGGGTCAAGATTGATCGTTATCAACCGATACAGGGACTGACAACTTATAATCTGCGTTGCCGGAATGTCCCATTCAGGAGTCCAAATGGATTTTTTTCAGCACTTACAGCTCAAGTACAAGTTCTGGGCCGTCAATACGGTTACCTTTATCAGCACCATGCTGCTGGTTCTGGTAGCCCTCTGGGTAGAACAGGATCGTATCCATGTGGAACGCCAGCAACTGGCCCGGGAGCTGGTTACCCTGGCCAGCACCGACCGCGCCCCGGCCGGGCTGCGCTGGCTGGATGCAGCGGGAAACGCAGCCCGCACCACCAGTACCGCCACCTGGATTCCCGGTGAGGCACTGACCACTCATGCAGCCGTTCCGCTGCACGGTGCCTGGGCGGTGCAGCATGAGGGCCAGCCGCGCCTGCTGGCAGTGGATCAGCAGCATTATCTGGCGCTGCTGTTCGAGCGTGCGCCGCTGTATGCCGTGGCTGTGCTGATACTGATGCTGGGCGTGCTGACCGTATCCCAGCTGCTGATTTCCTTTATCACCACCAATATCCGGGCCCTGCGTGACGTGATGCTCACGGTACAGGAAACCGGCGACCTGACCCTGCGCGCCAACGCCACCTCCCGGGATGAGGTCGGCTCCATGGCCCGCGCCTTCAACGCCATGCAGAGCTCCCAGCAGGAGGTGGTCGGCACCGTGCGTCTGGCAGCCGACCAGCTGGAACAGGGTACCGACGAAATGGCCCGGTTGATGACCAACGTCAAGGACGGCATGGTCACCCAGCAGGGCGAGACCGATATGGTGGCTGCCGCAGTCAATGAAATGAGCGCCACGGTGCAGGATATTGCCGGCAACACCGCGGTTACCCGGGATCAGTCCAGCCAGGCCGATGCCCTGGCCCGTGAAGGCCGCGACCAGGTGGTCCAGGTCAGTCAGACCATCGCCGGACTGGCCACCAGTATCGAGCGCTGTACCCAGCACATGCAGAAGCTGGAAGGCCACAGTCAGGAAATCAGCGGAGTGGTCCGGGTCATCCGGGATATTGCCGAGCAGACCAACCTGCTGGCGCTCAACGCCGCCATTGAAGCAGCCCGGGCCGGTGAATCCGGTCGCGGCTTTGCCGTGGTCGCTGACGAGGTGCGGGCGCTGGCCCAACGGGTGCAGAACTCCACCGATGAAATCCAGCGCATGATCGAGGCCCTGCAGGGGGGCACCCACGCAGCAGTAGCGGATATGCAGGACAGCGCCCGTCTGACCCACGAGTCTGTCGAGCAGGTGGAGCTGGCGGGGCGTTCGTTGGGGGAAATCACCTCCTCGGTAAGTCAGATCAGCGATGGCAACAGCGAGATTGCCTCGGCGGTAGAACAACAGAGCATCGCCGCAGAAGCCATTACCCAGAGCGTGATCCAGATTCGCGATGTGACCGAGCAGACGGTCATGCAGACAGTGCAGAGTGCTGCCACCAGTGAGCAACTGGCCACGCTGGCGCATCAATTGAACGCGGCGGTTGGTCGCCTGAAGACCTGAGGCGATCCTGCTCGGACCGGCCACCGGTACTCACCGGTGGCCGGCCTTGCTGCTCATTTCTTTCTGCGCTTACTTCAGGGCAATGCGCCCACGGTTCTTCTCGACCGTCGCCGGGCCGACACCCTTGACCAGCTGCAGGTCTTCCACGCTTTCAAAACCACCATGCTCATCACGGTAACTGACGATCGCTTCGGCCTTGGCCATACCGATACCGGTCAGGGTCTCGGCAATTTCCGCTGCGCTGGCGTTATTGATATTCACCGTTATCTGAGGCGCGCTGTCCACTTCAGCAAGAATCGGCAGGGCAAAGCACATTGACAGGCAGAGCATTACTGCAGCGAATAGGGATTTCATTGTTCATTTTCTCCTTTGGGATTATCTGACCGCTACTGAGGGAGAAAACCTGAACCGATACAACCGATGACACTACGCTTCCCTGCGGCAGATTCACGTTAGCCGCAACCTGCTGCATGTAAAGGTGTCTGAATGCGAATCTGTGAAAGCCCTCCCACATCCGGGCAAACCCAGTTCACAGCTATGGTGCGCCGCCCTGTTTGATGTCATTATGCCTCCAGCTCGAACAGATGAAGGACACTCCGTGACAACGGCGATCCCCCTGCTGATCTGCGACGATTCCAGCATGGCCCGCAAACAGCTTATCCGCGCCCTGCCCGCCAACTGGCCATTCCAGATCAGCCAGGCCGAGAACGGCCTGCTCGGCCTGGAGGCCATTCGCGCCGGCAAGGGTGAGATCGTCCTGCTTGACCTGACCATGCCGGAACTGGATGGTTTTGCGGTACTGGCCCGCATGCGCGAGGAAAACCTGCATGCCGAGGTCATCGTCATCTCCGGCGACGTGCAGGATGAGGCAATCCGCCGGGCGCTGACCCTGGGCGCCCGCAGTTTCATCAGGAAGCCCGCCGACCCAGCGGAACTGGAAGCCGCCCTGCTGGCCCTGAACAAAGGGCTGCCCGCTGCCGCCACCCCCAGCCCGGCGCAACCTCTCAGCCAGGCCGAGCTGCCCACTGTCGGGTTTCGCGATGCCTTCCGCGAAGTAGCCAATATCGCCATGGGCCGGGCCGCCGAGCTGCTGGGCCGGGTGCTTGGGGTGTTCATCCGCCTGCCGGTGCCGAACGTGAATATCCTCGAGGTCGGCGAATTGCAGATGGCGCTGGCTGATGCCCAGGGCAACCAGCGGGTCTCAGCCATCTGCCAGGGTTATATCGGTGGCGGTATCGCCGGGGAAGCCCTGCTGATCTTCCACGACTCGGAAATCGCTGATGTGGCCCGGCTGCTCAACCATCAGCATGGCAGCCATTCACAACTGGAGCTGCAACTGGATCTGGCCGCCATCGTCATCGGCGCCTGTCTCAACGGTATCTCCGAACAGCTGGGCATGCAGCTGTCCTCCGGACACCCGCTGGTCCTCGGGCAACACTGCACCATCGAGGAACTGATCCGGCTCAACCGCAGCCGCTGGAAACGTACCCTGGCGGTGGAAATCAGTTATGGTCTGGAAGACCATGACATCCAGTTCGACCTGATGCTGCTGTTTACCGAGGACTCGGTACCCGTGCTGCAGAAGAAAGTCGAATATCTGATCAACTGAACACCGCGAATACGATGAGCCGCCATGTCCAACCTACTTGACGTCAGCGAACTGCACTGGTTGCTGGATATAGTCCAGAGCATCGACGTGGGCGTTGTGGTGCTGGACCGGGACTACCGGGTGCAGGTGTGGAACAGTTTCATGGAGAACCATTCGGGCAAATCCGCCCACCAGGTCGCCCAGCGTTCCATGCTCGAACTGTTCCCGGAGATCGACCGCACCTGGTTCACCCAGAAGATGGACACCGCCATCATGCTCGGCACCCGGGTCTTCACCATCTGGGAGCAGCGTCCCTATCTGGTGCGCTTCAATAATTACCAGCCGATCACCGGACTGGTTGATCACATGTACCAGAACGTCACCATACTGCCGCTGCGCACGGTCAACACCAGCACCGAGCACGTCTGCCTGATCATCTATGACGTGACCAACGTGGCGGTCAACAAGCTGCAGCTGGAAGCGGCCAATGCCCAGTTGCAGGAACTGGCGCTGCATGACGGCCTGACCGGCCTGCTCAACCGTCGCCACTGGGAAAGCTGCCTGGAGCGCGAATTTGCCCGGCACAACCGCTACAGCAACCCGGCCAGCCTGGTGCTGTTCGATATCGACCATTTCAAGAAGTTGAATGATACCTACGGTCATCAGGCCGGTGACGAGGTGATTCGGCAGGTTGCCCGGATAACCCGGGAGATGGTGCGCGATACCGACTATGCCGGACGTTATGGCGGGGAGGAATTCGTGGTGCTGCTGGCGGACACCCCACTGCAGGGAGGCAGCCAGTTTGCCGAGCGGCTGCGCATGGCGATAGAGCAATTGCAGATCAGCCACGAGCAACTGAGCCTGCAGTGCTCAGTGAGTGTCGGTGTGGCCTGCATCCGTACCGACATGGCCAATCACCAGGCACTGATCGAAGCCGCCGACAAGGCGCTGTATCAGGCCAAGTCGGCGGGGCGCAACCAGGTGGTGACCAGCCCTTAAGCGCCGGCGGCGTCCAGTCCGCGCTGCAGGTCGGCGCGGATATCTTCCAGCTCCTCCAGCCCTACGGCCAGACGGATCAGCCCTTCGCGGATGCCCGCCGCCTCGCGGGTTTCCACCGGCAGACGACCGTGGGTGGTACTGGCCGGATGGGTGATGGTGGACTTGGCATCGCCCAGGTTGGCGGTGATCGACAGCACCCGAGTGGCATCGATGAAACGCCAGGCCGCCTCCCGCCCACCACGTACCTCGAAGCTCACCACTGCGCCGAAGGCCGATTGCTGGGTGCGAGCCAGTTCATGCTGCGGATGACTGGGCAGGCCGGCGTAGTACACCTTCTCCACCTGCGGCTGCTGCTCCAGCCACAGCGCCAGTTCCAGCGCCGAGGCGCAGTGGGCAGCCATGCGCAGGCGCAGGGTTTCCAGCCCCTTGAGGAACACCCAGGCATTGAAGGGGCTCAGGGACGGACCTGCGGTACGCAGAAAACCGACCACTTCCTGCATCTGTTCCTTGCGCCCGGCGACCACACCACCCAGGCAGCGGCCCTGGCCGTCGATGTACTTGGTTGCCGAGTGGATGACGATATGCGCGCCCAGCGCCAGGGGCTGCTGCAGCGCCGGGGTGCAGAAGCAGTTATCCACTACCAGCAGCGCACCCTGGGCGTCGGCTACCGCCGCCAGGGCGCGGATATCCACCAGCTCGGCCAGCGGGTTGGACGGGGATTCAACAAAGAACATGCGGGTATTGGGCTTGCACGCCGCACGCCAGCCCTCGGTATCGGACAGACCGACATAATCGACCTCGACGCCGAAGCGCTTGAAATACTTGTCGAACAGGCTGACCGTGGCACCGAACACGCTGCGTGAGACCAGGATATGGTCTCCGGCGCTGCACAGGCTCATGACCGTGGCCAGAATCGCCGCCATGCCGGAGGCCGTGGCCACCGCCTGCTCGGCCCCTTCCAGCGCAGCAATGCGCTGCTCGAAGGTGCGCACCGTGGGGTTCATGTAGCGGGAGTAGACGTTGCCCTGCTGCTCACCGGCAAAGCACGCGGCGGCATCGGCGGCACTGCGGAACACATAGCTGGAGGTCAGGAACAGCGCTTCGCCGTGCTCCCCTTCCGGGCCACGGGTCTGTCCGGCGCGTACCGCCAGGGTATCGAATCCGGCCTGCTCCAGATCACTGTCCAGCCGTCCGGCCTGCCATTCAGAACTCATCTCACGTCCCCCGCATCGTTGTGCAGCCCCATGACCGCATTTTCCACATTCACCGGTGCCCGGGCCGCATCATTGCGTGACTGCTCGATCCGGCCGAGATAGCTCTCGTTGACGTCACCAGTGACATATTGACCATCAAACACCGAGCAGTCGAAGCTGGTCACCGCCGGGTTGCCCTCGCGTACCGCATCCACCAGATCCTGCAGGTCCTGATACATCAGCCAGTCGGCGCCGATCAGCTCGGCCACCTCGTCACTGGTGCGGTCATGGGCAATCAGCTCATGCACCGAAGGCATGTCGATGCCATAGACGTTGGGGTAACGCACCTCCGGGGCCGCCGAGCAGAAGTATACGTTCTTCGCCCCCGCTTCCCGGGCCATCTGGATGATCTGACGGCAGGTGGTGCCGCGAACGATGGAGTCGTCCACCAGCAGCACGTTCTTGCCGCGGAACTCCAGCTCGATGGCGTTGAGCTTCTGGCGCACGGATTTCTTCCGTGCCGCCTGCCCGGGCATGATGAAGGTACGGCCGATATAGCGGTTCTTGACGAAGCCCTCGCGGAATTTCACGCCCAGCCGGTTGGCCAGTTCCACCGCCGAGGTGCGGCTGGTGTCCGGAATCGGGATGACCACGTCGATATCATGATCGGGGCGCTCGCGGAGAATCTTCTCGGCCAGTTTCTCGCCCATGCGCAGACGGGCCTTGTACACCAGAATGCCGTCGATGATCGAATCCGGGCGGGCCAGGTAGACGTGCTCGAAGATGCACGGTGCATAGTTCGGGTTGTCCACGCACTGGCGGGTGAAGATCTCGCCGTCCACGGTGATGTACACCGCCTCGCCGGGGGCCAGGTCGCGGACTATCTCGAAGCCCAGCGCATTCAGCGCCACGCTTTCCGAGGCCACCATATACTCCACGCCCTGCTCGGTTTCGCGCTTGCCATAGACAATCGGGCGGATACCATTGGGATCACGGAAGCCCACCAGACCGTAGCCGGTAACCATCGCCAGCGCCGCATAACCACCACGGCAGCGCTCGTGCACACCGCGCACCGCCTTGAAGATATCCTCCTCGGTCGGGCGCAGCTTGCGCTCCCGGGCCAGCTCGTGGGCAAACACGTTGAGCAGCACTTCCGAGTCGGAGTTGGTATTCACATGGCGCAGGTCGGACTCGTACAGCTCCTTGGACAACTGCTCGATATTGGTCAGGTTGCCGTTATGCGCCAGGGTAATGCCGTAGGGCGAGTTGACATAGAACGGCTGGGCTTCAGCGGAGGTAGATGAACCCGCCGTCGGGTAACGCACATGGCCCAGGCCCATGGTTCCGACCAGCCGCTGCATGTGCCGCTGGTGAAAGACATCCCGCACCAGACCGTTGTCCTTGCGCAGGAACAGGCGGTCGTTATCACAGGTCACGATGCCGGCGGCGTCCTGGCCGCGATGCTGCAGGACGGTCAGGGCGTCGTAGATCGCCTGGTTGACGTTCGACTTGCCCACTATGCCAACAATGCCACACATGGCTATGTACCTTCTTTCGATGAGTTTGGACACACCGCCGGGAGCTGCGCCCCGGCGACATCAGCGACCGAAGAGCCCGAGAATAAAATTCTTTGACCAATCCGCCACAAGCAGAAAATGAGGAATAAGCGTTGATTCACGCCACCAGGCGTCGCCCTCGACCGGCGCCAGGCTCAGCAGACCCACAGCCACTACTATCAGCAGCGCTCCGCGAGCCGCACCAAAGACCATTCCCAGAAAACGGTCGGTACCGGTCAGCCCGGTGACCAGCACCAGTTGACCGATAAGATAATTGATCAGGCCACCCAGAATCAGCGTCAGCACAAAGAGGATAGCGCAGGCAGTGATCACCCGGATGGACGGGGTGGCAATGTAATCGACCAGCAGGTCTGCCAGCGCTCCACCGAACAGCCAGGCCACCAGACCGGCAATTACCCAGGTCAGCAGGGACAGGGCTTCCTTGACGAACCCACGGGCCAGGCTGATTAATGCGGAAACAGCAATTACAGCAATGATGGCCCAGTCAACGCCGACTAATGTCACGGTCAAGCATCCAAAAACGAAAAACGCATTCTACCAGAGCAGCACCGCACATCGAAACAGGCAATCTGCGCCAGAGACTGGAGCGCAATCAAGGTGTACGGGTACTGTCGTCGTAGGCCACTACCAGACCCTTGCTCTGATGCCGGCGCTGCAGCTCGTCACGGATACGGGTAGCCGCCTCGCGACTGCTGAGCGGACCAACATAGACCCGCACTATGCTCTTGCCATCCACCTGTCCGGCGCGCACGTAGGCGTTATAGCCCTGCGCGGCCAGGGTCTGACGGAAACTCTCGGCATTGCTCTGGCTGGAAAAGCTCGCCTGCTGCACTACCCAACCGCCCTCTGCCACAGGTGCCGGGGCTGGCTCTGTGACTACCGGGGTGCTGGGCTCCGGCGTTGTTACCGGCGCCGGAGGCTCGATCAGGGCTACATCCGGCACCGGCTCGGGTTCGGCGGGCTGCGGCGGAGCAGGAATATCCGGTACCGGCACCGGCTCGGGCAGTTGGGGCAACTCGGCGGTGGCTATCGGAGTGTCATCCAGCACCGGGGCGGCGGGCACCTCCACCTGTACCTCGACGGTTTCGTCCTGTCCGGACAACAGCATGGGCAGAAAGATGACCGCCGCAATAACCAATACCAGAGCGCCGATGATGCGCTGCTTGAGCCCATGTTCCATCAAATGTCTCCGCCAGGTTGTGTGTGCAACCAGAGTATGGCTTCAGCGACGCAGAAAAACGACCCGAAAATGATGATTTTCGTATCAGCGCAGGTGTTATCCAGTTGCCAGGCGATAGCCTCACCGATGGAGGCAAAGGCGCTGGCGCTCTGCCCTGCCCCCTGCAGCTCGGTGACCAGCTCGGCGGCGCTGCGGGTACGCGGCGTCGGCAGCGGCGCCACCGCCCAATGGCCGAAGTGCCCCTGCAACGGTTGCAGGATGCCCGCCAGGTTCTTGTCCGACAGCAGACCGAACACCGCCGCACAGCGATTGTCCGCAGGGTCGCCCAGATGCCGGGCCAGATATTCGGCGGCCTGGGGGTTGTGCCCCACATCCAGCATCAGCTGTCGCGGCTGACCGCGCCATTCAACAACCCGCTCATCCAGTCGGCCCGGCACACTGGTTGCCGCCAGCGCCTCGGCCAGTTGCGCATCGGGCATATCCAGCCCGGCGGCCCAGAATGCCTGTACGGCGGTCGCCAAGTTATCCCGGGGCAGGCTGACGGACGGCAGCAATACCTGTCGCAGCTGGCCATGGCTCTGCGCCGACAGGACCCAGCCGGCACCGTCCGTTTGGGGCTGCCAATGGTAATCCCGTTCGCGCTGCCACATGCGGACCTGCAACTCTCGAACCTGCTCGGAGAAACGCGGCGGCAGGTCGGTCTCGGAACATACCAGCCGACCGCCCTGGCGCAGGATACCGGCCTTCTCGAAGCCGACACTGTCCCGGGAATCCCCCAGATAGTCAGGGTGATCCAGTCCGATACTGGTGACCACGGCAACATCCGCATCGACGATATTCACCGCATCCAGCCGACCGCCCAGCCCGACTTCCAGCACCACCGCATCCAGCCCGGCACGTTGGAACAGCCAGAGCGCCGCCAGGGTACCGAATTCGAAATAGGTCAGGGAAATCTCGCCCCGGGCCTGGTCAATGGCGACAAAGGCCGCGCACAGATCGGCATCCGCTACCGGCTGGCCGTCGATGCTGACCCGCTCGTTGTAACGCACCAGGTGGGGAGAGGTGTAACAACCACTGCGGCGGCCGGAGCTGCGCAGCAGGTTATCCAGCGCGGCGCAGGTGGAGCCCTTGCCGTTGGTACCGGTAACGGTGAATACCAGGGGAGCCGGACGCTGGATACCGAGACGGGCTGCCACCTCGGCAACCCGCCCCAGGCCCATGTCGATTTCGCTTGGATGCAGCCCTTCCAGCCGTTGCAGCCAGGCGGCCAGATCCATCGCGTTGCTCATCAGGACAGGTCTGCCGCAGCCTCGTCGGCCTGACTTGCGCTCGGCGCTGGCTGATGGGTCAGCGTAGCCAGGATGCCAGCCAGACGGTCACGCATCTCGCTGCGCGGGATGATCATGTCCAGTGCGCCATGATCCAGCAGGAACTCGCTGCGCTGGAAACCGGCTGGCAGCTTCTCGCGTACGGTCTGCTCGATCACCCGCGGACCGGCAAAGCCGATCAGCGCGTTGGGCTCGGCCACGTTGAGGTCACCGAGCATGGCCAGACTGGCGGATACGCCACCGTATACCGGGTCGGTCATCACCGAAATGAAGGGGATGCCCTCTTCCTTGAGCCGTGCCAGTACGGCACTGGTCTTGGCCATCTGCATCAGCGAGAACAGCGCTTCCTGCATGCGCGCCCCGCCGGAGGCCGGGAAGCATACATAGGGGATGCGCTCGCTCAAGGCCAGCTCGGCACCACGCACGAAGCGCGCACCGACCACGCTGCCCATGGAGCCACCCATGAAGTTGAACTCGAAGGCGCTGGCCACCAGCGGCATACCCTTGAGGTAGCCCTGCATGACCACCAGCGCGTCCTTCTCACCGGTAGCCTTCTGAGCGGCGGTCAGGCGGTCCTTGTACTTCTTGGTGTCACGGAACTTGAGCTTGTCCACCGGCTCCAGTTCAGCGGCGATTTCACTGCGACCGTCGGTATCCAGAAAGATATCCAGACGGCGACGTGCGCTGATGCGCAGGTGATGACTGCACTTGGGGCAGACATCCAGATTTTTCTCCAGCTCGGGGCGGTACAGCACGGCATCGCAGGAGGGGCACTTGCGCCACAACCCTTCCGGAACGCTGCTCTTCTGCGCCTCGGAACGCACTATGGAGGGAATCAGTTTGTCCACCAGCCAGTTGCTCATTGCCAATCCTTAATCTGTTTATCTGCGTTGATCACTATGCCCGATCGCTCAGCGATCCATGGCTGCCCGCATATCGCGGATAACCGCAGTAATACCGGCGCGGGCCCGCTCGGGCTCGTCTGGGTTTGCGGCTATCTGACTGACCAGAACCGACCCTACCACAACACCATCAGCTACGCTGGCAATCGCGGCAGCGGAAGCGCCATCACGAATACCAAAACCCACACCAATCGGCAGATCGGTCACGCCGCGCAGCTGATCCAGTTTTTCTGCTACATCGGTGACGTTCAATGCAGCCGATCCGGTCACACCCTTGAGCGAAACATAATAGACATAGCCACTGGCGTTCTGACAGATTCGGGCGGCCCGCTCCAGTGTGGTGGTCGGTGCCAGCAGGAAGATACTGTCCAGCCCATGCTTGCGGAACAGCGGCGCGACCTCCTGCGCCTCCTCCGGCGGCAGATCCACCAGCAGCACACCATCGACCCCGGCAGCGGCAGCTTCCCGGGCAAAGGTCTCGTAGCCCAGGTTCTCCACCGGATTCAGATAGCCCATCAGGGCCACCGGGGTGGTCTGGTTGGTTTCGCGGAAGGCCCGCACTATATCCAGCACATCCCGCAGGCTGACCTTGTGCGCCAGAGCGCGCTCCATGGCCAGCTGAATCACCGGACCATCGGCCATCGGGTCGGAAAAGGGTACGCCCAGCTCGATGATGTCCACACCCGCTTCAACCAGCTCATGCATCAGCGGCAGCATCATGTCCGGGTTCGGATCACCGGCGGTGACATAGGGAATCAGCGCCTTGCGGCCTTCGGCGCGCAATCTGGCGAAACACTGGTCAATTCTGCTCATCTTGCTCGCCCCTTAAATGCTGATGCCGTCGATACCGGCCACGGTGTGAATATCCTTGTCACCACGCCCGGACAGGTTGACGACGATGATCTGATCCGGCCGCATGCTGGCTGCCAGCTTCATGGCGTAGGCCACCGCATGGCTGGACTCCAGTGCCGGCATGATGCCCTCGACCTGGGTCAGCTCGCGGAACGCCGCCAGCGCCTCGGTATCGGTTGCATCCATGTAATTGACCCGACCGATATCCTTCAGCCAACTGTGCTCCGGGCCGACGCCGGGGTAGTCCAGTCCGGCGGATACCGAATGGGTTTCGATGATCTGGCCGTTCTCGTCGGCCATCAGGTAGGTACGGTTACCGTGCAGTACGCCCGGTTTGCCCTTGTTCAGCGGTGCGGCATGGCGTCCGGTCTCCAGACCATCACCGGAGGCTTCCACCCCGTACATGGCCACGCCCTCATCTTCGAGGAAGGGGTGGAACAGGCCGATGGCATTGGAGCCACCACCGACGCAGGCCACCAGCGCATCGGGCAGACGGCCGGCCTGCTCCAGGCACTGCTGACGCGCCTCGCGGCCGATCACGCACTGGAAGTCGCGCACCAGTTGCGGATAGGGGTGCGGCCCGGCCACGGTGCCGATGATGTAGAAGGTGTCGTCGATATTGGTTACCCAGTCACGCATGGCCTCGTTCATCGCATCCTTCAGGGTCTGCGAGCCGGAGGTCACCGGAATCACCTCGGCACCGAGCAGCTTCATGCGGTAGACGTTCAGCGCCTGACGCTTGACGTCCTCGGCGCCCATGTACACCTGGCACTTGAGGCCCAGCCGCGCCGCTACCGTGGCCGTCGCTACGCCGTGCTGACCGGCACCGGTCTCGGCAATGACCCGGGGCTTGCCCATGTGCTTGGCCAGCAGCGCCTGACCGATGGTGTTGTTCACCTTGTGCGCACCGGTATGGTTCAGGTCTTCACGCTTGAGCCAGATCTGCGCACCGCCGATCTTCGCGCTCAGGCGCTCGGCAAAATACAACGGCGAGGGGCGGCCCACATAGTGCGCCAGATCCCGGTCGAATTCGGCCTGGAAGTCCGGATCATCCTTGAGCCGCTGATACAGGGCCTCAAGCTCATCCAGTGCATCCATCAGGGTCTCGGAGACAAAGCGGCCGCCGTAGGGACCGAAATGCCCGTACTGATCCGGCACACTGCTGTAATCGATTGATTTTGAATCAGACACGCTTCACCTCTTGAATAAAAGCGTTGATTTTGGCGTCGTCCTTGATCCCTCTGGACAGCTCGACGCCACCGCTGACATCCACCGCCCAGGGGCTGGTCAGCTCGATCGCCTCACGCACATTCCCGGCCCGCAGCCCACCGGCCAGTACCAGCCGCCAATCGCGCTGGGCGGGAATCATGCGCCAGTCAAATGTTTCTCCGGTGCCACCCGGCACGCCCGGTTTGTAACTGTCCAGCAGAATGCCGCTGGCTCCGGGCCAATTGGCCGCAAGGGCGTTGATGTCGTCCCCCGGACGCACCCGCACGGCTTTCAGATAGGGTCTGGCAAAGGTCTGACAGAAGTCGTCCGGCTCGTCCCCATGAAACTGCAGCATGTCCAGCGGCACCCGGCTCAGAACCTGATGGATACGCTCGGCACTGGCATCAACAAACAGCCCGACGCTGGTCACAAAGGGCGGCAGCGCGCGCACGATGGCCGCCGCCTGCTCGATTTCCACCGCCCGCGGACTGGCCGCATGGAACACCAGCCCTATGGCATCTGCCCCTGCCTGCGCGGCTGCCAGTGCATCCTCGATGCGGGTAATGCCACAGATCTTGATACGCACCATGAATGAATCGGACACCCTGATTGATTTTGAAGCAGTCGATAGTAGCAGATCAGCCGCTGACCCGTCAGTCCAGCTCGTTGAGCGGGGCGAGAAAATGCGGCCCTATGTAGCGTTTGGGCAGATCGAAGTGCTCGGCGTAGGTCACATCCACCAGATACAGGCCAAATGCCGGCGCGGTCAACCCGCCGGTATGGCGGTCGCGGGCCTGCAATATTTCCCCGGCCCACTCGATCGGCCGCTCGCCGCAGCCGATCTGCATCAGCACCCCGGCGATATTGCGCACCATGTGGTGCAGGAAGGCATTGGCGCGGATATCCAGCACGATGAACTTGCCGAAGCGGATCAGCTTCAGATGATGTATCCGCTTGATCGGTGACTTGGCCTGACAGGCAGTAGCCCGGTAGGAGGTGAAATCATGCTCGCCAATCAGCGCCTGGGCCGCCTCCTGCATCCGTTCCACATCCAGCGGACGGTAGTTCCAGGTCACCTCCCGGCCCAGCTGCGCCGGACGCACCGGGTCGTTGTAGATCACATAGCGGTAACGTCTGGCCATGGCGGAAAAGCGCGCATGGAAGTCCATACCCACCGGCTTGGCCCAGACCAGGCTGATATCCTGGGGCAGATTGGCGTTGGCTCCGTGGAACCAGTTGCCCGCATCACGTCTGGCGCTGCTGTCGAAATGGATGATCTGGCAGGAGGCATGCACACCGGCGTCGGTGCGCCCGGCGCAGAACAGCTGGACCGGGTGATTGGCCACCCGCGACAGGGCCTTCTCCACCTCTTCCTGGATGCTTTTCACCCCGGGCTGCTGCCGCTGCCAGCCGCGATAGGCGGTGCCGCTGTACTCGACGCAGGCCGCCACCCTTGAAACAACAGCGGCCGCCCCAGGGGCGGCCGCTTCTTCTGTCGTACTACTCATGTATCAGCCAAGTTGCTCCATCAGTTCACGAGCGTCCTGCTGCTGCTGGTCATTCCCTTCCTCAACCACTTCGGCAAGGATATCACGCGCGCCCTCCTCGTCACCCATATCGATATAGGCGCGGGCCAGGTCCAACTTGGTGGCGCACTCATCGGTATCGGCGAGGAAGTCGAAGTCCTCATCCAGCCCTTCGCTCATCAGATCCTCGCTGACTGTGTCCGGGATATCGAAGTCAATACCGGTATCGACCTGCATCGATTGCCCGGCCGGTTCGGATTGCTCCACCGTCTCGCCAGCCTCCGGATCAGCTTCGACTGCCTCGCTCTGCATGACGCTCTGCAGCTGGGCTTCAAAGCCCGCCAGATCATCGTCGGTCAGATTGAAGCCGTCATCCTGCTCGGCTTCCGCCGCCTCGGGTTGCACCTCGGAATCACCGGACAGGCTCATCGCCTCGAACTCGGCCATCAGACTGTCGGCCTGCAGTTCATCATCCAGTTGCAGACTGAAATCATCCTCGACCGGCTCGCTCAGCGGCGACTCGGACAGCGGCGCATCAAACTCCAGATCGGCAAAGGCATCCTCTGCGACTGTGTCTGCCTCAGACTCAGCCTCTGTCTGCGCCGGGGCGGCGTCCAGATTGAGATCATCCAGATCGAAGTCCAGATCAAAGCCCACTTCTTCCTGGTCGCTGTCAGTTGCCAGCGAAGCAGCGGTGTCTTCCTCCAGGCCGAAATCAGTGAAGTCGAAGTCGGACGGCTCTTCGGCAACGGGCTCACTGAAGATGTCTGCATCATCCAGCAGCGGCTGGGCCAAGGCGTCTTCGTCAGTCAGCTCGGCCTCGGCGTCGTCACTCAGCAGTCCGGCACCGGTCAGCAGACCTGCAGCCATCAACGGATAGCGGGCATTCATCATCTCGATGGCGGAGTCAGACACCCCCATGCTCTGCAGTGTCGTCAACTGGGCAGCGTAACCGGGTTGATTCTCGCGGCGGGCTTCAACTTCCATCATCTTCAGCCGCAGATCCGTGCGCTCGGGCTCCTCCTGGATGGCCTCATGCAGCACCTCGGCGGCATCATCCAGCCGACCTTCGGCAATCAGTTCGTCAGCCTCGATCAGCCCGTCAATGAACTCGCCTTCATCCTGCTCGTCCGGTTCGCCCTGCTCCTGAACATCGGCCAGCGCTACATTGAAGTCTTCGCCTTCATCCGCTGCCGGTGCAGCGCTGCCAGCCTGCTGGGCGAGGTAATTCTCGGTCAGCTCCGCTTCGCGACGGGCATTGCGGCGGGCAATCGACATCAGGATCAGCAGCAGCACCAGCAACGCCACTGCGCCGGTAGCCAGCAGCAGGGTCTGGTTCTGCATGAAGCGCTGCAGCAGCTGTTCCGGCGTGCTGCTGGAGGCTTCGGGCTGTACCTGGGGTGCTACAGGCGCAGCCGGAGCCGGTGTTTCCGGGGCGGCTGGCGGGGTCGTGTTATTGGCAGCGTTCTGCTCGGCCGGGCTGGCACCGGGAACCAGAGCCAGTTGCTCTTCGTCATTCTCGCCGACGTCCTGGCTGCCATCCTCCTGCTGATCTTCCTGCGCTACCAGCTCGGCAGCAGACTCCGCATCCAACGCCTCAGCGGTCTCGGTAGTCTCAGTGGTCTCGGAGGCGTCGCCGGTTACAGGTGCTTCGCCCAGTTCGAGAGTTTCACCGTTGCCAGCCTGATCGGCCAGCAACTGTGCGGCCTGGTCTGCATCAGCTTCGGCGTTCTCGGCAGCGGCTTGCGCCTCCTCTTCGGGAACCGGCAGGATATCCGGCAGTTCACCCTCTTCCGCCAGTTCGCGTTGCAGGGCCGCCAGTTGTGCATCCTTGAGCGTCAACAGGCGCTGCAGGGTTTCCAGCTGGCCTTCGACATCGGCCAGGCGATCGGTCAGTTCGGCCTTGGCCCGCTCGGAGGAGTCCAGTTGCTCCTTGGTCTGATCCAGGGTATCGCGCAGGCCGCCGTCGGCACCACCGGAGGCGGACAGACTGTCATCACTGCTGTCGGTGGAGGTCCCGGCGACCAGCCGCAGGGTGTCTTCCTGACGGGTCTGGGCCGGCGCCTCGCCGGCCACACTGCGCTCCCGGGCATCCAGCTGACGCTGGGCCGGTTCGCTGCTGCGCTGGCGATTCTGCCAGGCCTGATTCTGGTTGCCGACCTCGGCAATGGCCTCGGCCTGACTGCGCTCTGCGGCCTGTTCGGCGGTCGGCAGGGTCAGGGTCTGACCGGCCTTGAGCGCGTTGATGTTATCGCCGATGAAGGCGTTGGGGTTCAGGTCCTGAATCGCCAGCATGGTCTGATGCACGCTGCTGCCCTGCGGGCGGGTTTCCAGGGCGATGCCCCAGAGGGTGTCAGAACGAGTGGTACGCCGCTGGCCATCACTGGCCGCTGGCGTACTCGGGGCACTGCTGCGGGCTGCCGGTGTAACAGCCGGGGCCGGAGCACGGGCCGGAGCGGTCGCTGCCGGGCGCACAACAGGGGCACTGGCGGTGGCTGGCGGGGTTATGGGAGCGCTGAAGGTGACCGGGGTCGGGTCATACAGCGGCGGGTCCAGCAGCAGGGTGAACTCCCGCAGCACCCGCCCGGACGGCCAGCGCACTTCCATCAGGAAGTTCAGGTAGGGTTCCTTGACCGGACGGTTCGAGGTGACCTTGATATAGGCCTTGCCATTGGGCTGGACCACCGGGGTAAAGGTCAGATCGGTGAGAAAGAAGGAGCGGTCGATACCGGCTCTGCCGAAATCATCCGGCGAAGCCAGCACCGAACGGATTTCCGTACTGCTCAGGTCGCGCACCTGCAGCAGTTCAATCTCGGCCTCAAGCGGCTGATTCAGCGCCGACCGCAGGTTGATTTCCCCTACCCCAAGCGCCTGAACCATATTGGATGACATCAGGGCACCAGCTGCGGCGACAGCCAAAACCAGTTTGCGAACCATAGCGAAGATCCTTTGCTTTTATCGTTTACACGCGTCCATGAACCCCATCACCGCACTACCGGCCCGCCAAGGCCGTACCGGCATCCGGCAACCTGAAATCACTCGAGCTCAAAATCAGTGTTAGTCAGGGTCACTACCTGAACCGATTGTTACAAATCAGCAGCAAGTATCGATTACAAATAGTCTTTTATCAATAACTGTGCAATAGCAAGACTGTTAAGTGCGACACCTTTCCGAAGATTATCAGACACAAGCCACATGCCGATACCGAACGGATCAAAAGAATCCTGCCGCAGGCGCCCTACCCATACCTGATCAGTGCCGGTGGCATCGGAGACCGGAGTCGGGTAACCGCCCGCCGCTGCCTTGTCCAGCAACTTGACTCCCGCCGCCCTGCGCAGCAGGGTTGCCGCCCGCCCGCCGGGCAACGCCTCGGCCGTGCGGCACTGCATGACCTGAGCGGTACCGAAGAAGGTCGGCACCAGCACACAGGTCACCGCTACCGGCAACTGCGGCATGCCGAGAATGCGCCGCACATCCGCCGCCAGATGCTGCTCCAGCTGGCTGTTGCCCGCCTCATCCAGTTCACCGACCCGGGGGATCAGGTTGAAAGCGGCCTGCTTGTCGAAGGCACCCTTCTCCGGCGGTTGACCATTGAGTAAACGGCCGGTCTGCAGAGCCAGTGCCTCGACCTCTTCATTACCCAGGGTGGACATGGATTGATAGGTGGCAATGGTCAGCGACTGCAGCCCGGCCTCGGCAATCAGCGGCTGCAGAGCAACCAGGGTCTGCACCACCTGGGCATCCGGGCAGGAGACTATGCGACGCGGCCCCAGCTCGGCCAGCGCCTGCGGGTTGACCTCTGGCACCACCAGCGGCACGTCGTCACGATGACGGAAGGCGCCACAGGCATCCACCACCACACAACCGGCAGCAGCAGCCCGATCGGCCCAGTCGGAAGCCAGCCAGGCATCGGCAAAGACCGCTACGGCGACGCTGGCAAAATCAAAGCGCTCCAGCACTTCAACCCGCTGGCTCTGCCCGCGGAGCATCGGACGACTCCCGGCCAGGTCTTCGGTATCCAGCAGATGGATATGACCAAAATCGAATTCGTGATCATCCAGCACATTGAGCAGCGCCTCCCCGGCCAGACTGCTCAGTCCTACCAACGCTATATCACGGGTCTTGGGCATAAATTGATCTTCCAGAATTTAACAGCAGAAAAAGCAAAGGGCATCCCCGACAGTCGGAAATGCCCTCGTTATCACGCACCAGTGCGGATGGCTCAGCCTTCGAGCAGGATCCGCAGCATGCGCCGCAGCGGCTCGGCCGCACCCCATAGCAACTGGTCGCCCACGGTGAAAGCGGACAGGTACTGCGAGCCCATGTTCAGCTTGCGCAGACGCCCCACCGGTACCTTCAGGGTTCCGGTTACCGCAGTCGGGGTCAGTTCGCGAACGGTGGCTTCCTTCTCGTTTGCAATCACCTTGACCCAGGGGTTGTGGGCATCGAGCATGGCCTCGATATCGGCCAGCGGCACATCCTTGTTCAGTTTGATGGTCAGCGCCTGGCTGTGGCAGCGCATGGCGCCGATGCGCACGCAGATGCCATCCACCGGGATCGGCCGACCGCTGCGACCGATGACCTTGTTGGTCTCGGCCTGGGCCTTCCATTCCTCACGGCTCTGACCGTTGGGCAGTTGCTTGTCGATCCAGGGAATCAGGCTGCCGGCCAGCGGCACACCGAAGTTATCCGCCGGGAAGGACTCCTCACGCAGGGTGGCAGCGACCTGGCGGTCGATATCCAGAATGGCGCTGGCCGGATCAGCGAGTGCATCGGCCACGCTGCCGTGGATGGTGCCCATCTGGGTGATCAGCTCGCGCATGTTCTGCGCACCCGCGCCACTGGCGGCCTGATAGGTCATGGCGGTCATCCACTCGACCAGACCGTTCTCGAACAGACCACCGAGGCCCATCAGCATCAGGCTGACGGTGCAGTTGCCGCCGACGTAGGTCTTGACCCCATCACGCAGGGCCTGATCGATGCTGCGACGGTTGACCGGGTCGAGCACGATGACCGATTCGTCTTCCATGCGCAGGGCCGAGGCCGCGTCAATCCAGTAGCCTTTCCAGCCCTCGGCGCGCAGCTTGGGATACACCTCATGGGTGTAGTCACCGCCCTGGCAGGTAATGATGATATCCATTGGCTTGAGAGCTTCGAGATCGTACGCATCCTTCAGCGCAGGAATATCCTTGCCGATATCGGGGCCATTGCCACCCACGTTGGAGGTGGTGAAGAACACCGGATCGATGGAAGCAAAGTCATTCTCTTCGCGCATACGCTGCATGAGCACAGAGCCCACCATACCGCGCCAGCCAATCAAACCAACTTGTTTCATAACTGCAAAACCCCCATGGGGTGAAAATTCACGACAACTGTACCCGGCCAGAGCCGGGTACAAATGGGAAACGCAACAGACTACAGGTTTTTCAGTGCCGCGACCACGGCGTCACCCATTTCCTGTGTGCCGACCTTGCGGCAACCTTCGGCCATGATATCACCGGTACGCAGGCCCTGATCCAGCACCTGACTGACGGCCTGCTCGATGGCATCGGCTGCCGCCGCCTCGCCGAAGCTGTAACGTAGCATCATGGATACCGAGAGGATGGTGGCCAGCGGGTTGGCAATGCCCTGCCCGGCGATATCCGGCGCACTGCCGTGGCAGGGTTCGTACATGCCGTTGTTCTGCTCGTTGAGAGAGGCCGACGGCAGCATGCCGATGGAGCCGGTGAGCATGGAGGCCTGGTCGGACAGGATGTCACCGAACATGTTGTCGGTAACAATCACGTCGAACTGCTTGGGTGCGCGCACCAGCTGCATGGCGGCGTTGTCAACATACATGTGCGACAGCTCGACATCCGGATAGTCCTTCGCCACCTCTTCCACCACCTCGCGCCACAGCTGACTGGAAGCCAGCACGTTGGCCTTGTCCACCGAGCACAGCTTCTTGCTGCGCAGGCGCGCCATGT
>JAAYHO010000277.1 GCA_012735335.1 Gammaproteobacteria bacterium | reverse complement strand
TTGCCTGCATCGATGTCGACACCGGCGTCCTTGTAACTGATGGAGGGCCTGGAGGGCGTTTGGCTGCTCATGCGTGGATCTCGAGTGGTCAGAAGAGGAGGCGATGGGGCCATCGCGATATAGCGCGCTAGTGTAGCAAATTCATCCGTGGCGCGACCACTTTGCGCGGCTGCGGTTGCCGCCGCTGCGGTGCTTGTTTAATGTATGCGCTTTATGACTGCCGTGGCAGGCTACTCCCGGCCCGGCGGCAACACCATCAGACGGATTCAACATGGGTTTCAAGCAAGGCCTTCGCGCATTTCTGTCAGGCGCTGTCATTCTGGCGTCCGCCTATGCCCCAGCCGCCGTGCTGGACAACCTCTACCAGGTACAACTGCCCCAGCAGGAAGGGCAGAGCCGGGATGAGGCGTTGCACTCGGCGACCGTCATCATGCTGCAACGGCTGGCAGGCAGCGGCGTCAGTCTGCAAGCCGCCCCCATCGCCAAGGCCTTGCAGACTCCTCAGGATCTGATGAGTCGTATCGGCACCGCGGAAGCCGGTCAGCTGCGTGTCCAGTTTGCGCCCGAAGCACTGAGTCGCGTACTCCAGCAGGCCGGTCAACCCCTGCTGGGCCCCAATCGTCCGGGTATTCTGCTGTGGGCAGTCGAAGCCCGGGAGCTGGGCGATCAGCCCCTGAGCCCGGTCGCGCCCAATGCATTGCTGTTGAAGCAGGCCGCCCAGCATCGTGGTGTGGCGCTGAGTTTTCCGCTGGGTGACCTGCAGGATATGGCGCTGGTCAACGAGGCAGCCATCCGCCAGGCCAGTGCAGAGCCGCTGCTGGAGGCCAGCCAGCGCTACCCGGCCGAAGGCACCCTGGCACTGGTAGTGAGCGGGAGTGAGGATGCGGCCGAGCTGAACTGGACGCTGTGGCTGAACGATCTGCACAAGTCCGGGCGTGTGCGGGGTACTGCCGAGGCGGCAGCGGACGAGCTGATGCAGCAGCTGGCCAATCTGGTCTTCGATCAGTACGCGATTCCCCCGGCAGCGGCCGGTGAGCATACCGAATGGCGTTTGCAGGTGGAGGGTGTCGATGGCGTAGCCGCCTACTCCGGTCTGCTCGGCATGCTGCGGCGACTGGGCACTCAGCAGCAGCCCCGATTGCTGGAGATCGATGGTGACCGGGTGCTGCTGCAGGTGAGCTTCCCGGGTACCGAGCAGCAGCTGGAGCGCATGCTGGATCTGGATATGCGTCTCCAGCGGATTCCAGAGCCGGTTGCTGAACCGGTGCCTGCCGAAGCTGTCGCCGAGTCCGAATCAGCGGAAGCCGGCGCTGGCATGCTGGCAAGTGATGCTGCGCAGCCTGATGAGCCGCAGCAGTCCGAGGCGCAGGCGGCAGGCGAGTCCGTTACCGAGGAACCGCCACTGCCGGTGGAGGAGACAGCGCCTGAAGCTGAAGATACGGTACCGGCACCTGTTGCGCCGAGTCTGCCCACTCTCTACTTCCGCTGGCACGGATAAGGATCCCTGATGCGTACAGCGACAGGCTCGGCGGGGTGCAGTTGATGGCCAGCGGCCAACCCATGCAGTTGCCACTGGGGGTCAAGCTCAGGGATGAAGCCACCTTCGACAGCTTCTACAGCGGCCCGAACGCACCGTTGCTGACGCTGTTGCATGCCCTGGCCGACCCGGCCCAGACCCCGGTGGAGCATTGCGTGTATCTCTGGGGCGCGCCGGACAGCGGACGTTCACATCTGTTGCAGGCCGCCTGTCAGCGCATGGCGCAGACCGGTGCGCTGGCCATGTATCTGCCGCTGCGCGAAGTCATGGATCACGGGCCGCAGTTGCTCGATGGTATGGAAGAGGTTGACCTGCTGTGTCTAGATGATCTTGAAGTGCTGGCCGGACAGGCGGACTGGGAAGAGGCGCTCTTTCATATCTACAACCGCATTCAGCAGCGCCAGGGGCGGCTGCTGATGGCCGCTGCGGCAGCGCCCCGCGCGCTGGGTTTCCAGCTGCCGGACCTGGTCTCCCGGTTGGGCTGGGGGCTGGTGTTCCACCTGCAGACGCTGGATGACGAGGAAAAGCAGCAGATGCTGCAGATGCGCGCGGCGCGCCGGGGGTTGCAGCTGTCCGATGAGGTGGCGCGCTATATCCTCAGCCGGGGTGCCAGAGGCATGGGTGAGCTGTTCGCCGCGCTGGAGCAGCTGGACCAGGCATCATTGCAGGCCCAGCACCGGCTGACCATTCCCTTCGTCAAGCGGGTAATGGGCTGGTAGCGCCGGGCCTGTTATTGCGCGGCGCTGCGTAGCTCGTCGTTCATTTGGAATACCAAACTTCACTCCTCGCGCCTTGCTCCGCACAATAACAGACTCCGGCGAGCCGGGCGGCGGTGAGTTCAGCCTGGCTGGTGCTGCGCTGCAACTGCGGTGTTGCGCACCCGCTGCGCCTGATAGCTCCAGCGCACATAGCCCAGTGCTGCGATGAAATACAGCACACTGGTGCCCACCAGAATGCCACCATACAGCTGCTTGCCCGGTACAAAACAGCTCTGCACCCCATAGATGAAATACAGGTTGATGGCGAAGCACAGCCAGGCGTGGGTGCGTACATGGCCGATGACGATGCCCGGCAGGAAGATCAGCAAGGGCACCAGCAGCACGCTGACGATGACCACTGGGTTGGCCCCGTGCAGGTCGGTGATGAAGCCGTTGTAGATGAACAGGCAGCCCAGCAGGCCGAAATAGCCCAGTGCGGCCAGCATACGGCTGATCAGCACGCGCGGTTGCAGATAGCTCAGCGGCGGCAGCGGTTTGTCAGCTCTGGACATGCGCAGCTCCGGCCAGCAGTTGGCGGGTGACGCTGGCCACCCGCTTGCCGAGGGCGCGGCACAGCTGGCTTTCATGCTGATCCAGTGGGCGGGAGCCATCGGCGCTGGCGTGGTGGCTGGCGCCGTAGGGCGTGCCGCCGCCCTTGGTGTCGGTCAGGGCGCTCTCGCTGTAGGGCAGGCCCAGCAGCAGCATGCCGTGGTGCAGCAATGGCAGCTGCATGGACAGCAGGGTGCTCTCCTGACCGCCATGCAGGCTGGCGGTGGTGGTGAACACCGCTGCGGGTTTGCCGACCAGACTGCCCGACAGCCACAGGCTGCTGGTGCCGTCGATGAAGTATTTCAGCGGTGCGGCCATGTTGCCGAAGCGGGTCGGACTGCCGAGGATCAGCGCCGAGCAGTTCTTCAGGTCTTCTTCGGTGCAATACACGGCGCCGCTCTCGGGGATCTCCGGGGCACTGGCGCGGGTCTCCGGGGAGACCTTGGGCACGGTGCGCAGACGCGCCTCCAGTCCAGCCTGTTCGACCCCTTCGGCAATCAGTCGGGCCATCTTTGCGGTAGCACCGTTATGGCTGTAATACAGCACCAATACGTAAGCTTGACTCATGCGTACAGCTCCAGTACTCGTTCCGGGGGACGGGCGACGATGGCCTTGCCATCGCGGATGACAATCGGCCGTTCGATCAGCCTTGGGTA
>JAAYHO010000276.1 GCA_012735335.1 Gammaproteobacteria bacterium | reverse complement strand
GTATCAGTCCTGTCTCCGGTGAGGTCTGCTGAGGAGGCCCGCATGAAACGTACCGATACTTTCAACTCCGGCTTGAGCGAGAACGATGTCACCGACGAGTCGGTCTTTCTCAATCGCCGCCAAATCTTGCGCCAACTGGGCTTTATTGGTGCCGGTAGTCTGCTGGCCAGCACCTCCACCCATGCCAGCGCCAGCCTTCTGGACCTGCTGGGTAGAAACAATGCGCCCAGCGAAGAGGGTTTTCGCACTGAGCCGCTGTCGTTTACCGCCGCTGAGCGCACCCCCGAGCAGATACTGACCGCCGAAGACAAGATCACTGGCTACAACAACTTCTACGAGTTCGGCACCGACAAAGGCGACCCACGCCGTAATGCCCAGGCTCTGCAGGTCAACCCCTGGACCCTGACGGTGGGCGGAGAAGTCCGTCAACCGCTGACACTGGATTACGACGACCTGTTCCGTTTTCAGCTGGAAGAGCGCATTTACCGCCTGCGCTGTGTCGAGGCCTGGTCGATGGTCATTCCCTGGGTGGGGTTTCCGCTGGCGGCGTTGCTGAAACAGGCCGATCCCACCTCCGACGCCCGCTACGTGGCATTCGAAACCCTGCACGACCCGGAACAGATGCCCGGTCAGCGCAACCGCTTCAGCGGCGGCGGTCTCAACTATCCCTATGTCGAAGGACTGCGGCTGGACGAAGCCCTGCATCCGCTGACGCTGTTGGCAGTGGGCCTGTACGGCAAGACCCTGCCACCCCAGAACGGGGCACCGGTGCGGCTGCTCGTCCCCTGGAAATACGGCTTCAAGAGCATCAAATCGGTGGTCAGCATCCGCCTGGTGAAAGAGCAACCACCCACCAGCTGGAACCGGATTGCACCCCATGAGTACGGCTTCTACGCCAACGTGAACCCGCAGGTGGATCACCCACGCTGGAGTCAGGCCAGTGAACGCCGCATCACCCGCGGCGGGCTGGGCAGCGATGAGCGCATCCCCACGCAACTGTTCAACGGCTACGCCGAGCAGGTAGCGCACCTGTATCGAAACATGGACCTCACGCGTGCGTTTTAAGATCCTGCAGCTGCTGGTGCACGGGCTGAGCCTGACGTGGCTGGGCTGGGCGTATTACCTGGGCTTCTCAGACCAGTTGGGCGGCGACCCGGTAGAGGGCATCATCCATTACACCGGCAAGGGCGCTCTGCATCTGCTGATGCTGACCCTGCTGGTAGCACCGCTCAGCCGCTGGCTCAAGCAGCCTCGCCTGATGCGTGTGCGACGCCCCCTCGGTCTGTACAGCGCGCTCTGGGCGGTAGCCCATATCAGCAATTATACGATCTTTGATCTGCAGTTCGACTGGCCACTGATCGTCTCGGAACTGGTGCAACGCCCTTATATCATCGTCGGTCTGACTGCCCTGCTGATACTGCTGGTACTGGCCGTCACCTCACTGCCACAACTGGTAAGAAAGCTGGGCCGCCGCTGGCGCGCAGTGCACAGCGGGATCTATCTGGCGCTGGTGCTGGCGTGCGTGCATTTCTGGTGGTCGGTCAAAGGCTTCGAGCTGGAACCGCTGATCTATGGCCTGGCGGCAGTGGTGCTGCTGTCATTCAAGCGGCGGCCGTTGTGGCGCCTGGCGGTACGTGTGCATAAGACGCTCACGGCGTAGCTAGCATCAGAGAGTGGGCGGCCGCAGAGATGGGTAAGCGTCCCTCCCCCTCATTCGGCTGCCTTTCCAGCAGCCGACCTGGCCCCGTAAAACGCCGCAATGAATTGAGGTATCGAAATAAATACCATGAAAATAATGGCGAACGGCAATAACGAGAGAGAACTGCCGCCCAACAAAGCACCAAGCGTCTGACCGCCAGCCATCGTGACCTCCAAAGAGAATATGGGAGATCAGCATGGCGCGGCCATAGCCTTGGTTGTAGATGGGGTTTATGGAGCGCTTACCAAAAAGCGCAGCCCAAAGGCAAGACCGGGCGCGCTGATATGGCGCTGAACCTGATCAATAAGCTGTATGGCATCGAGCGTGAAGGCAAGGATGTAAACGCCGAACAACGCCTGCTACTGCGCCAGC
>JAAYHO010000275.1 GCA_012735335.1 Gammaproteobacteria bacterium | reverse complement strand
GCTGAGTGGCTGCACCTATGTAACATCGGTTTCCTACAAAGGGAATGCGCTGCCGGTACGCGCAGTTTGACTCTCAGGGGTGCCTATAGCGCAACCTGGAAGCTGCTGGCTCCCTGGCGGTGGCTTCTCGGCGTAAGAGATCAAGCAAATGCAAAGCGCCTGTCCGACAATTGAGCGATCCAGCCGCGCATCCTACACGTGCTCAGGGCTAGCGCTACGGTCAGCTGCTCACCGGCCCCAGCGATTGCATACCAAATCCTCTGGGAGTACGATCAGGTGTACTTCCATTTGTACGGTATGTTGCCATGTCAAAGCTCAGAGTTGATGAAGATATTCGCCCTTTGTCGGATTTTCGGGCAGGAATTGCATCATTCGTGAAGCAGGTAAACGAGACCCAGCGCCCTATGGTGCTGACCCAGCGCGGCCGTGGAGTGGCGGTTCTAGTCAGTGTGCATGAGTATCAACGCATGCAAGAGCGTTTGGAGCTGCTCGAAGATATCCATCGTTCGGAGGCGCAGATTGAGGCGGGCGAAGGCGTTCCTCATGCCCAAGCAAAGGATATGATTTTGAGGAATTTGCGTCAGTGAATCTGGAATGGTCTCCGCTTGCACTTGAACGCGTCAGTGAAATTGCCAGCTATATAGCTTTGGACAAGCCTTCAGCAGCAGAGGCTTGGGTGGACGGATTATTCGAATCGGTAGAGCGCCTGAAGTCGCATCCGAAGAGCGGGCGCAAAGTTCCTGAGGTTGGTATTGAGCGAATACGAGAAATCGTCTACGGCGCCTACCGAGTAATTTACGGCATTGATGAGCGCGCCCGAAAAATTTCTGTGCTTACAGTTCGTCGTGGCAGTGAGATGCTTCGAGCTGAGGAGCTCGAACTGAAAAGTACATAAAAATTTATTGCAGCCGGACCGGCTGGTTCGTCTCGAACGCTTTGGCTGCTGACCTCAGCTGCGCCTGAAAAGTAGTAGCATACAAGGCCTCATTCAAGGCGGAGCGAACACGATGACATCTGATATCAATAGCCGTTACGGTTTGAACCCTGCGCACAGTGAGGTGGTTGAGGCATGCAAGGTCGTTGCGCCGTGCAGCGCGCTGGACATGGGCTGCTCCAACGGGCGAAATGCTTTATACCTGAGCCAGCTTGGCTTTGATGTGACCGCAGTGGACAACAACCCCGCAGCCATTGATATGCTTCAGCAGATTGTGAGCGAAGAGGGGATTACCAATATCAAGGCTCAGGTGTATGACATCAATAATGCCGAGCTTGGTCAGGATTATGGCTTTATTGCCTGCACTGTAACCTTGATGTTTCTCAATCCGGCGCTTGTCGGTGCGGTTATCGCTGATATGCAAGAACGCACTCTGCCCGGTGGCTATAACCTGATCGTTTGCGCCATGGATACTGCTGAAACTCCCTGCCCAGTCCGCTTCCCTTTTACCTTTGCAGCAGGGCAGTTGCGTGAGGCTTACGAGGGCTGGGAGCTGGTCAAGTACAACGAAGACGTGGGTACCATGCACAATGGTCTGCGACTGCAGTTTGCAACCATGCTGGCCCGCAAGCCCGGCTAGTGGGCATTAAAGCTTCGGTGAGTGCCTGACGGGGCCAGATGAACACCCTCCTCGGCGTCATCTGCCCCCCCACTTCATCTACTTCAGATCAGCCAGGCTGGCGCCGAAGTTGATATGGAACGGCTGGCCATCCAGTACCAGGGCCGGTACTGATTTTACGCCTGCCGATTCGGCTTCGGCGAGGCGTGCCCGGTCGGCGCCCAGATGCACCACCTCCAGATCGTATCGGGCCGGGTCGATTGCCTGTGCCACATTGTCTTCGGCTGCCAGGCAGACCGGGCAGCCTGCGTGATAGAACACCGCTTTGGTTTTCATGATCTTACCCTCCATCGGGTTGCGACAATGCATTGGGTGCGCTACAACGCTAGCAAGGTCCCATTCCCTGGGAAAGCAGGCACTTTTCGGTGGGGTACCCACTTTTAGGTGTAAATTGCTGATTTAAAAGAGAAAAATATATGGCCGGGCAGGGTGGCAGCGTCTATCGCAAGCTGGAAGAAGTCGTCGGCTGCAAGTGGTCGGTGTCGGTGCTGCTGGCGGTGGGTTCTGGGGTCTGCCGTCCGGGCGCGCTTGAGCGGCATATTGCAGGTATTTCCACCAAGGTATTGTCCGAGCGTCTGCGCAAGCTGACTCAGTACGGTCTGCTGGAAAAGCACAGTTTTGCCGAGGTGCCTCCACGGACGGAATATGCGCTGACGCCCGCTGGTGCGCAATTGGTGAAGATAGTGAAGCAGATTCATGACCTGGACTCTGAGCTTCACCCGCGCCCGTCATGAAGAAGGGCCACGCCCGAGGCAAGGGAGATTGCACATGAAGACGTTCCTGTTTCTATTGTTGCTGGCCTGTGCCGGTTCGCTTCAGGCAGAGAGTCCCGATTGCGAGCAGCAGGCGGGTACTACCATGGATATGAATCTGTGCATCGCCGAGCAGGTGGCGGCGGCTGACCGTCAGCTGGAGCGTTATCTGGAGACGGCGCTGGAGCGGTATTCCGACGATCAGGCAGTGGTCGATCTGTTGCTGGGGTCACAGGATGCCTGGCTGGATTACCGGAAGACGTACTGCGATGCCATTTATCAGATGTGGTCTGGCGGAACAATCCGGGGCGTCATGGCGGGCAACTGCGCGCTGCAGCTGATCCAGCAGCGTACCCAGCAGATCTGGTGGGACTTTCTGACCTATATGGACTCCACTCCTCCGCTGTTGCCAGAGCCAAAGTGAAGGCTATCCCGCATCCTGCTGTCAGGGCCGTGCCCGTTGTAACTTTTCAGCCAAGATAAGAGTTGAGTTCAGACCCATGAAAAAAATCCTGTCAGTGCTGGTGGTGATCCTTGCTCTGTTCCAGTTGCAGAGCGGTGGTCATCTCGATGGCCTGTTCGGTGAGTCGTCCTCATCCAGTCAGTCGTCATCCACCCAGTCCCGGTTGTCGCCGCAGGAGCTGGAGCTGCAGCAGACGCTGGCGCTTATTCGCAGCAATGGGCCGTTTCCCTATCAGCGCGATGGCATCGTGTTCGAGAACCGGGAGCGGCTGCTGCCGATCAAGTCCCGGGGCTATTACCGGGAGTACACGGTAGACACGCCGGGTCTGTCGCACCGGGGACCGCGCCGGGTGGTTACCGGCGGTAATCCGCCGGAGGTCTACTACTATACGGAAGATCATTACCGTTCCTTCGTTCGCATACAGGGGCATTGATATGAGCGGTATGGGCGCACCCACCGACAAGCCAGCCAGTGTGCTCTGGCTGGATACCACCGGACCGACCCCCGGCGCTGTAGCGCTGGAGGCAGATGGCAGGCTGGACAAGCAGACGATCATGCACAGTCTGGCGGCAGCCTTCGAGTTTCCTGATTACTTCGGCTGGAACTGGGATGCGGCGCGGGATCTGCTGATGGATCAGCTTGAGCAACAGAAAGGGCCAGTGCTCTGGCAGTTTTCCTACGCTGCGGATGCCGAGATAAACCGGGCTGATCTGGCCGAGTGGGCGAGCCTGATGAATGCGGTGTGTGAGTATGCCGAATCCGTTGGCGTACCACTGCGGGTGGTGGTGCAGCAACGGCTGCAACCGAGCAGTCTGAGCCGTGATGCCAAGCTGGCCTATGTGGATGACACCCTGCGTTTCCATTTCCGGGGTAACTTCACCAGAACCATAGAGGAGCACGGCTTTGGCGAGGAAGAAATCAACGGCTGGGTAAGTCTGGCCTGGCTCTACCAGCAGTGCCGGGAGCAGGGGCTGATTCCGCAGGGCAGGGAGGATGCCGGTTTCGCCCTGATCGAGGATCTGCACTGCGCCGCTTCGGTGGATATCGCTCTGGGCCTGGGGCTGGATGAGTTGGACCTGAGCGAGATTGGCGTCGGCTATGACGAGGGCTCGGAGTCCTTCCCCGGTCTGGTGGATTATGCTTTTTCGGTGCTGGAGCAGCACGGTACGGCATTGTGGCGGCTGGTGAGCTGAGAGATGTAACTACTGAAACCAGATGAATATTGCAGAATATTTCAGGTAGAATGCTTCTTATTTGCTTCTGAAAACCTGTCATGCATTCTGGTTTGCCTGCGTCCTCCCATATCCTTGCGGTCGGTAGCGACCCGCATTTTGTCAGTGAAATGCAGTGCCATCTGCATGCGGCGGGGCATTGCGTTACCTTTATCCAGCATGATCTGGACAAGCTGCTGCATGCGGTGCGCCAGGGCTGTGATCTGATTCTGATGGATGTCCTGCGACCCGGGCTGGATGGGTTGTGCATGCTGCAACAGTTGCGTGGGCAGAGCAGCGTGCCTGTGCTGCTGCTTTCCTCGCAGGGTAACGAGCAGGATCTGCTTGCTGCCTTTCATCTTGGCGCGGATGACTATCTGCCCAGACCATTCAGTGTTGCCGAATTGCTCGTGCGTATTCAGGCAATACTGCGACGAGTTGCCTATGAGCGTTTCCACCTCTCCCGGGAATCGGTGCCAGCAGAGCTGGTTCTGGATGACCTGCAGGAGGATGCCTTTCTGGCTGGCCACCCGGCGGGCCTGACCACCAGCGAGTATCGTGTGCTGAAACTGCTCTGGCAGCACAATGGTGAAGTCCTGAGCAAGCCCTTCCTCTACCAGCAGGCGTTACGCCGGGATTATGCCCAGCATGATCGCAGCCTGGATATGCATGTCAGTCATCTGCGTCGCAAATTGAAGACTCTTGGTTATCGCGCTGCCCGGCTGGAAACTGTCTGGGGCAAGGGTTACCTGCTGACGCTGGGGCAAACTGTATAGATTGTAAATTGCATTTACTCTCAAATAGAAATGTATATCATTTGCGTCGATTTCAATCCGAACAACGCCAATGCTGGATCATTCTGTGTGGGAGAATTGCATGTCACGTCGTAATGGGCATTTTGCTTCAGGTTCACAGCCACAATTTCGGAGAACCCTGCTGGCGGTAACGCTGGCTTCCGTGAGCTGCTCGGCCCTGGCCGAGGAGGCGCTGGATCTGGGGCAGGTAGTAGTGACCGCTTCGGGTTTCGAGCAGAATCTGCGTGATGCGCCTGCGGCCATTACCGTCATCACCGAGGAAGAGCTGAAGAAGAAGTCTTACACCGACGTAACCGACGTGTTGAAGAACGTTGCCGGTGTGCAGATTTCCGGCGGTGGTGTGGAGCGCTCGATCATGCTGCGTGGCATGGCTGCCGATTACACTCTGTTCCTGATCGATGGTCGCCCGGCTTCGGGTAACGATGCCTTCAGCGAGCGCGGCTCCCAGTCTGGTAACAACGTCAACTTCCTGCCGCCGCTGGAGTCCATCGAGCGTATCGAAGTGATCCGCGGGCCGGCTTCTGCTCTGTATGGTTCAGATGCCATGGGCGGTGTGATCAACATCATCACCAAGAAAGTCGGCAAGGAACTGTCCGGCAGCATTACCGCCGAGTACGCCATGGCTGGCAGCGGTAACGATGTCAACGAAGATGGTTTCCAGACCAGCGCCTTCCTGAACATGCCGCTGATCGAGGATGTGCTGGGCCTGCAGCTGACCGGTGGTTATTACAGTCAGGATGAGAGCAACTTCGTGGGTGGCGATGACAGTGCAGCCACCGATCCCGAGTACAAGAAGCGTAACGCCGGGGCCAAGTTGTCCTGGAATCTGAACGAGCAGAACCTGTTCACCCTGGGCCACAGCTATACCCAGCAGGAGCGCTGGAAGAACCCGGGGCGCAGTATTCCCGAGACAGATGATCCGACCTACAGCGATTCGGTGAAAACCAACTACTTCCTGTCCCACGAGGGCAAGTACGGCAGCATCTTCACCAATTCCTACATCAACTATGATCACTCGGAAAACAAGACCACCCTGAACGCCAATACCGGTAACGGTATCGAGTTCGAGGTGATCACTGCCAACACCCAGGCCAGCTGGTTCCTCGGTGCGCATACCCTGACCGGTGGTCTGACCCACAAGTACGAGAATCTGGAGCACGGCAGCAACGGTCTGCGTGAGCCGGTTGTACCCGACGCCGACGCTCTGGTGGAGATGAACCGCTACCAGAACTCGATCTTCCTGGAGGACAACTGGAGCATCACCGACGACCTGATCCTGACCCTGAGTGGTCGGCTGGATGACAACCAGCAGTTCGGCAGCGAGTTCAGTCCCAAGGTGTATGCCGTATGGCATATGAATGACAACTTCACCCTGAAGGGTGGGGTAACGTCTGGCTACAAGGCTCCGGACCTGCGCTCCAGTGCGACCGACTTCGGTTCCACTTCCATGGGTGGGGTGATCATCGGTAACCCTGAGCTGATTCCCGAGACCAGCCTGAACCGCGAGATCGGTATCCATTACGAGAACTTCGATCTGGGGCTGGCCGGCTCGCTGACCGCCTACGTGACCGATTACGAGGACAAGATCAACCGTACCGGCCGCGTCTGCCTGCAGAACGAGCCATGCTTCTACAAGGGTAAGGAGTATCCAGCGCACCAGTTCGGTTACACCTCCTATGAGAACGTGGACAAGGCGGAGCTGCGGGGTATCGAGTTCACCATGGACTACGACCTCCTCGACAATCTGGTCTATCGCCACAGTTACACCTATACCGAAACCGAGCAGAAGTCCGGCGTGTACAAGGGTGAGCCGCTGAACAACGTGGCCAGGCACATGTTCAACGCTTCCCTCGACTGGCAGGCTACCCAGCGCTTGAACCTGTGGGTGCAGGGCAACTACCGTGGCGAGACCTCCGGCCGCTGGCAGACAGGTACCAGTGGCTCCAGCAGCAACGGCATCAAGTACCCTTCCTACGCCTTTGCTGACGTGGGTCTGGTATTCAAGCCCCAGGAGGACCTGAGTCTGAAGGCGGGTATCTACAACGTGACCAACAAGAAGGTAAGCACCGATGGTGATTACCAGTACAACCTGGATGGTCGCCGTCTGATTTTCGCTCTGACCAAGAGCTTCTGATCCGGTTTCAGGGGGGAGAACAGATGAGCAAGGCGACGGGGTATATCCACGATATAGCCTATCCGGCTCATTTTCACCGGGAAATCCAGCCGCTCTGGCTGGGCACGATGGCACGCTTCCTCGGTTCTGCCGCTCCGGCGCTGAGTGGCTCCTATTCCTGGTGTGAGCTGGGCTGCGGTGTCGGTATCAATCTGCTGATCGCTGCGGCTACCGACCCGCAGGTCCAGTTCGTCGGGGTGGACTTCAACGAGCAGCATCTGGCGGTTGCCCGCTCGGCTGCCGAGTTCATCGGGCTGAGCAATATCCGCTTCATCCGTGCTGACTTCGGCAGTTTTGCCCGGGACAACAATCTCTACTTCGATGTCATCGTCAGTCATGGCGTCTGGTCATGGATCGACCCTGCCCAGCAGCAGGCGGTTCTGCAACTGGTACAGCAGTTCCTGAAACCCCGGGGGCTATTCTATCTGCACTACATGAGTCATCCGGGCGCGAGTCAGATGTTGTCGCTGCAGAAACTGCTGCTGGAGTTGAGCAGAGGGCAGCAGGGCAGTTCGGCGCAGAAGCTGGAGACCGGGCTGGCGCTGCTGGCGCAGATGGACGAAGCCGGTGCCTTTCATGATCAGCCCCGGCTGCGCACCGGACTGCAGACCCTCAGGCAGCAGAACCTGGCCTATCTGGCCCATGATCTGCTGGCCGAGCACTGGCAGCCCCAGCATTCTGCAGATATGCATCGTCGGGTTTCCCAGGCTGGGCCTGTCTATCTGGGCAGTGCCGATCCGTTCGAGAACATCGACAACCTGTCCATCCCCGGTAATCTGCAGCCGCTGCTGGCGCAGCAGCGCTCCATGGCGGTGCGGGAAACCTTCAAGGATGTTGCCCGCCAGCAGCATCAGCGGCGGGATCTGTTTCAGCGCAGTCCGGCGCGGCTGTCACCGGCGGAGCAGGTACAGGGGATGGACAGCATCGGCTTCTGCCTGCTGCCGGGAGCGGCTGCGGCTGGCCCGCTGTCCTTCGAAACGCCCATAGGCGCAATCGAGGGGCCGTCCGCCATCTTCACCCCGCTGCTGGCAGCTCTGAACAGTGGACCGGTGAGCTTCGCCGAACTGCGTACGCTGCCCGCTTTTGCCGGTCAGCTCGGGCTTCTGTCCCAGTCCCTGTTGATGCTGCTGTGGGCCGGGCACGTTCACCCCGTGGCAGCGACCAGCCCGGCAGCGACGCCGCAGTTGCAGCGATTGGTGCAATGGATAGGGCAACAGAAACTCGCACTGCAGCTGGTACCCGAGTGCGCTACCGCTGTGCATGTTGAACTTTGATCACTCAAACAGGAAAAAACCATGCGTTCCATTCGTTCCACTACCTTGAAACTGCTGGTCGCATCCAGCCTGCTGCTGGGTGTTCCGGCGGTGCAGGCGGATTACCCGCTGGCCGTCGAGCATGCCCAGGGCAGTGTCACGCTGCAGCAGGCGCCGAAGAAGGTGGCGGTCTTCGATCTGGCCACCCTGGATACTCTGGCGGCGCTGGGGGCTGAGTTCGTTGACCCTGTTTACCATTAACGGGCGGATTGCCACCCATGCGCCGGGCGAGCGTTTCGGCATGCTGTATGAGCTGCTGGGTACCAGCGCCACAAGG
>JAAYHO010000274.1 GCA_012735335.1 Gammaproteobacteria bacterium | reverse complement strand
TCGTGGCGCAGATGGTCGAGAAAGCGCTCCAGTGCCGGTTGCAACGGAGCTGCGGTCATTACTGGGCCTGCAGGATGGTCGGCGGACGCTGGCGCAGCAGTACTCGGGCCACGGCGTCGGCAATGTAGCTGAGGAACAGGGTGCCGGTGGCGCTGCGGTACTGCTGCGGGTCGCGGCTGCCCAGTGCCAGAACCCCATGCAGACCCTGATGCTGGATCGGCGCCAGGGCAGTGGAGGCCACTTCCTCGGCCTGGTCGCCGAACAGGAATTCCAGTTCATGCTCGCGCAGCACACCGCTGAGGGTCTTGCCGCTGTCCAGCAGGTGACCGATGGCCTCCCGGGCCTGGCTGTGGCTGACGCAGCGGGTATTGCAGAAGCGCTGGGTCTCGCTGAACAGGATCAGGCTGACGAAGGGCACCTGGAAGTCATCGCGCAGACTGTCCTCGATGCTGGCGATCACCTCTTCCACATCCGGGGCTTCCAGCAGTTGCAGGATCAGCCGCCGACTCTTCTCGAACAGCCGGTCGTTCTCCCGGGCCACATCCATCAGCTCGTTCAGCCGGTGGCGCACGTCGATGTTGCGCTCGCGCAGCAGCTTCACCTGCCGCTCGACCAGCGAGACCGCCTGGCCGGACTGGTGGGGAATCAGCAGCTCGGGCAGCAACTCATCATGTTCCACGAAGAAGGCCGGGTTCTGCCGCAGGTAGTCGGCAACCTGCGCGGCATTCAGTTCGGGTGTGGCTGGCTGAGTGGGTTTGCTCATACGCGTATCTGTCCTTCATAGACCCGGCTGGCGGGCCCGGTCATCATGACTGGCTGGCCGTCACCGGCCCATTCGATTTTCAGGGTGCCGCCGGGCAGGCGGATGTTCACCGGCGAGCGCAGCAGGCCGCGACGGATGCCCGCTACGGCGGCGGCACAGGCACCGGTACCGCAGGCCTGGGTTTCGCCGACGCCACGCTCATACACCCGCAGCCGCGCCTGCTGCGCATCCAGCACCTGCATGAATCCGGCGTTGACCCGTTGTGGAAAACGCGGGTGGCTTTCGATCAGCGGGCCGAGCTCGGCCACCGGGTAGCTGGCCAGATCCTCGACCAGGGTCACGCAGTGCGGGTTGCCCATGGACAGGACTGATACGTCCAGCGTTCGTCCGCCTACCTCCAGAGGGTGGCCGAGCGCCTCGCCGTCAGCCTGGAAGGGCACCTCGGCGGGGGCCAGACGTGGCACACCCATGTTCACCGTCACCTGACCGTCGCGGCGGACCTGCAGGGTGATCACCCCACTGGCGGTTTCCACCTCGATGCGGGATTTGGCGGTCAGGCGCTTGTCCTGCACGAAGCGGGCAAAGCAGCGCGCACCGTTGCCGCATTGCTCCACCTCACTGCCGTCGGCATTGAAGATGCGATAGCGGAAGTCCACATCCGGATTGCCCGGCGGCTCGACCACCAGCAACTGGTCGAAACCGACCCCGGTGTAGCGGTCGCTCCACTGGCGGATCAGCCTGGGTGACAGTTGTGCATGCTGGGTAACCAGGTCGATGACCATGAAATCGTTACCCAGTCCATGCATCTTGGTGAAGCGCAGTAACATCTCAGGCCTCGGGCAGCAGTGACTCGCCGGCGAACAGCTCGCTGACCGTTTCCCGGCGGCGCACCAGATGGCTGCTGTCGCCGTCAACCATCACTTCCGCAGCCCGCGGGCGCGTGTTGTAGTTGGAGCTCATGACAAAGCCATAGGCACCGGCGGAGCGCACCGCCAGCAGATCGCCTTCGGCCAGTGCCAACGGGCGATCCTTGCCGAGGAAGTCGCCGGTTTCGCAGACCGGGCCGACCATGTCCCAGTCCATGACCGGCACATCGTCACGCGGGCGTACCGCATCAATACCCATCCAGGCGCTGTACAGGGCCGGGCGGATCAGGTCGTTCATCGCCGCATCGATGATGGCGAAGTTCTTGTGCTCGGTGGGCTTGAGCAGGTTGACCCGGGTCAGCAGCACACCGGCATTGGCGACGATCGAGCGGCCCGGCTCGAACAGCAGGGTCAGATCGCGCCCGGCCACCTTCTGCCGCACCTTGCCCAGGTACTCGCCGGGGGTGGGCGGGGTTTCATCCTGGTAGGTCACGCCCAGGCCGCCACCCAGATCCAGATGGCGGATATGAATGCCCTCGGCGGCCAACTGATCGATCAGTGCCAGCATGCGATCCAGTGCATCCAGCAGCGGTGTGTCGTCGGTCAGCTGCGAACCGATATGACAGTCGACACCCTGGATATCCAGATTCGGCAGCTCGGCGGCACGGCGATACAGGGCCAGCGCCTGGGCGATATCGATACCGAACTTGTTTTCCTTCAGCCCGGTGGAAATGTACGGGTGGGTCATGGCGTCGACATCGGGATTGACCCGCAGGGAGACCGGTGCCTTCACCCCCAGTTCGGCGGCGACCCGCTGCAGACGCTCCAGCTCGGCGGCGGACTCGACGTTGAAGCACTTGATGCCGACTTCCAGCGCCCGGCGCATCTCTTCCTCGGTCTTGCCCAGGCCGGAAAACACCACCTTGTCGGCAGCGCCGCCAGCGGCCAGCACCCGTTCCAGCTCGCCGCCGGAGACGATATCGAAGCCGGCACCGAGCCGCGCCAGCACGTTCAGCACACCCAGGTTGGAGTTGGCCTTGACGGCAAAGCAGACCAGATGGGGCGTGCCGCTCAGCGCATTGTCCCAGGCCAGCCAGGCCTGCTCGATGGCGCGACGGGA
>JAAYHO010000273.1 GCA_012735335.1 Gammaproteobacteria bacterium | reverse complement strand
TGGGTGCATCTGAGCTCCTTGTTCGTCAGGGGAATCCAACCCGCTAACCTTACCGCTCCTGCTCCTCATCCGGCAAGCCTGCCAGGCGCGTCGGTCGCGGCGGCCGCCGCCGGGGCAAGGCGCGCAGCAGGGTCTTCAGACGCTGCTCCAGCATACGGGCCTCCTGCCCGGTGCCGACGCCCGGGGCGGTGGCGTAGGTGAGCTGTACATAGGCATCGAAGAAGGCCGCCAGCTCAGCGCGCTGGCGGGGCAGCGCCTCGCCCAGGCGCTGCTGCCAGGCGCGGGGGCCTTCACCGGTGCGGGCCTGCAATTGCAGCCGGGCCAGACGGCGGTTGAGCCTGAGCCAGACCCGCTGCTGACGACTGCCTGCACGCCAGGCCGGACGCAGTATCCACCAGGCCAGCGGCAACATGCACAGCAGCAGCGCCAGCAGCGAGATCAGGCCGATGCGCTGCCAGTCAGCGGTGCCCAACCAGCGCTGGAAGAAATCCATCTGCCGGTCACTGTGGTAGCCCAGCACCTGCAACTGCCATTGATAGTTGACGTCATCCCAGAACAATCGGGCGTTGTTGATCCAGCCGATATTGCGATAACGCACCACCGACAGCGGTGAGTCCTCGAGAAAGCTGCCCTCCCCTTGCAAGGCCGACTGCAATCCGTCCTCGATGCGCTCGGGGGCCACCTGAAAGGTCGGATCGAAGGACACCCAGCCCTGCCCCGGCAACCAGGCCTCGACCCAGGCGTGGGCGTCGAACTGGTGCACCAATACATAATTGCCCCGGGGATTGATCTCGCCGCCCTGATAACCGGCCACCACCCGGGCCGGAATCCCCGCCGCACGCAGTACAAAGGTCATGGCGCCGGCGAAGTGGGCGCAGAAGCCGCGGCGGCTGTCGAACAGGAACTCGTCGGTGCTGTGGCGTCCCAGAGTCGGCGGCCTCAGGGTGTAGTGAAAGGGCTCGCGGTTGAAGTGGCGCAGCAGGGCCTGCAGCAGATCCGCATCCTGCGGGTACTGACGGCGTAACTGCTCGGCAAAAAACCGGCTGCGCGGATCGAAGCCCTCCGGCAGCTGCAGATTCAGCCGCCGCTGCAACGGTTCCAGCCCACGCGCCTCCAGCAGGCTGTCCAGATGGGAAGTGGCCCGGTAGGCAATGGCCTGGGTAAGCGGGCGGCGGGCCTGGAGCATGAAGTCGCGGTTGAGCACCAGCCGCTCATCCTCGCTGCTGGCCCCGCGCAGACTGAACACCCAGGGCTGATGGCTGGCACCGGTTACTACCTGATAACCCAGCGGCTCACCCCTGACCTGCCACTGCCCCACCCCGCTGGCAGCACTCAGCTGCGACTGACTCCAGCTGCGCCCATCGAAGCGCTGCAGGGTCATGGCCCGCCAGTACAGCAACGGCTGGGGTGGTGGCGCGCCATCGAAGGTGACCCGAAAGGCCAGTTCGCCGGAGCGGGCCAGGTCCGCCACATCCGCCGGTGTCATGCTTTCCGCCAGCCCGGTGCGGGCCTGGTTGCCCGGCGCATTCACCGCCCACAGCGGCCCCATGCGTGGAAACAGCAGGAACAGCACCAGCATCAGCGGCACCGCCTGCAGCAGCATGACCCCTGCGGTGCGCATGGCCCGGGCCGGATCATTGCGCCCCTGGGTCTGCTGCAGGCCGACCAGTGCGGCAACCAGAATCAGCAGGGAGAAGCACTGGAACAGCGCCAGCGCAATGCTCTGGTTGAACAGGAACGCGGTGGCCACGATGAACAGCCCGAGATAGATGACCACCAGCGCGTCCCGGGGCTTGCGCATTTCCAGCAGCTTGAGCATGAACAGCAACAGCAGCATCATCACCGCCGCATCCAGCCCGATCAGGCTGCCCTGGGCCAGCCAGGTACCCAGGGTTACAGCCACCAGCAGTACCACCTGCACCAGCCAGCCGGGATAGTGCCAGCGCATGCGCTGGATCTGCACCCGCCACAGGGCGCAGCCGAGCCACACCGCCGCCACCCACAACGGCAGCCGTGGCAGGTGCGGGATAAGCGCGACTATCTGGGCGGTCAGCAGCCACACCAGGCTGTTACGCGGGATCAGGGCATGGCTGGCGCTCATGACTGCACCCCGTACAACGCCAGAGCCCGCAGACAGGCCGCTTGATGCGCCTCGCCCACCGACGGCTGAATACGCGTGCCCGGCAGTTCCAGGCCGTAGGGCTGACGCCGCTGCTCCAGCTGCAGCACCCAGCCCGCCAGACAACCGAGCTGCTGTTCGAGGCTCTGGCCGGGGGCTTCATCCAGCCGCAGCCACTGGCTGTCATGCTGGGGTTCGGCGAAGATCTTGCTGTGCAGTCCCTGGCCCCGGGACCAGGCGCGCCAGTCCAGACGCTTCTTCGAGTCACCGGGCTGGTAGTCACGCAGCCCCTGAAAGTCATCCACTCCCTCCACCAGTTGCTGATCGCCCTGCCCCTCACCACCGCCACGCCGGCCCGGCAGCGGCAGATTGATCGGCTTGGGATAGACCAGCACCTGCCAGTCCAGATCCAGCAGACTCCAGGCGACAAACCAGCCGAGGGGATAGCGGGTCTCCACCCGCAGGCGACCGGGGCGCAGCCAGCCCCGGTGCTGGGTGGGGTGATAAAGCGCCAGAGTGGTGCTCAGCCCGGCCTGCACATCCACCTGACGCCGTGCGGTCTGCGGCCAGAGCATGACAATCGCCTGATGTTCCCGACGCTCGGAAATCAGCGCCATGCCCAGCTGGGCTTCTTCTCCGGCAAACACCGGCAGACTGCCGGTGGCATGCAGTTTCAGCCCGGCCAGATTGCGATAGGTATGATGCAGGCCGACCCAGAACAGGCCGCCGAGAGTGAACACCACCGCGTAGACCAGGCTGTTCTGGTAGTTGATCGCACCGATCAGCATGATCACCAGCAGCAACAGCAGCCCCATACCGGCGCGGGTCGGCATGATGAAGATGCGCCGGTGATCGAGCTGCACCTGGCTGGCAGCCGGTATGCGCCGCTTCAGCCAACGCTGGAAAAGCCCGCTGGACTGCCCCGCCAGACGACTGATCACACCGCAGGCACCTCGGTCAGCAGGCGCTGGGCCAACGCCCCGCCGCCATGCCCCGCCGGATCATCACTGGCCCGCAGGCGGTGACTGACCACCGCTGGCAGCACCGCCTGCACATCTTCGGGAATCACGTAGCTGCGGTTCTCCAGCAACGCCCAGGCCCGGGCGGCCGCCAGCAGCCCCAGACTGGCCCGGGGCGACAGCCCCCAGGCGCACAGATGGCTTTCCCGAGTGCGGGTCACCAGCCGCAGGATATAGTCCACCACCGCCTCGCTGGCGGTGACCTTGGGCACCAGCCCCTGCAGCGCAATCAGCTGCTGGCGGGTCAGTACCGGTTGCAGCTTGTCCAGCCTGGCCCGCCCGGTCTCCCCCATCAGCAGCAGCTTCTCCGCCGCCGGAGCCGGATAGCCCAGCGACAGGCGCATCAGGAAGCGATCCAGCTGGGACTCCGGCAGGGTAAAGGTACCGCCCTGGGACGCCGGGTTCTGGGTGGCAATGACAAAGAACGGATCGGGCAGCGGCCGGGTAGCACCGTCGATGGTCACCTGCCCCTCCTCCATCGCCTCCAGCAGCGCGCTCTGGCTCTTGGGCGTGGCCCGGTTGATCTCGTCGGCCAGCACCAGCTCGGCAAAGATCGGCCCAGGGTGGAAAACGAAGGCCCCGGACTCCCGGTCGAATACCGAGGTACCGAGAATATCCCCCGGCAGCAGGTCGCTGGTGAACTGGATGCGCTGATAGCTCAGCCCCATGACCCGGGCCAGCGCCTGGGACAGGGTGGTCTTGCCCATGCCGGGCAGATCCTCGATCAGCAGGTGTCCCCGGGCCAGGATGCAGGCCACCGCCAGCTTGACCGCCTGCGGTTTGCCCAGCAGCACCTGATTGATGGCCTCCAGTGCCTGTTTCAACACGTCCTTCATGGCTACCCCTGTGTTCCGAGGGCCGCAGCGGCGGCATCCGTCTGGCCTGGGCGCATCTGCTGCAGGCGGGTGATCATGTAGCTGACGTGCAGATGCAGGCTGTACAGCTCATGGGCGTAGGACAGCGGCACATCGACCTGGGTCAGCTCGTCCTCAAGCTTCAGCAGCGCGTCTATCTCCTGCTCCAGCACCTGATCTATGCTGCCCTTGTGGATCAGCCGGTCGACCCGCCGCAGGTGGGCATACCAGCGGTACACCCGGGCGCGCATGCGCCAGGCATACAGCGGCCCCATGCTCTTGACCAACGGCAGCATGATGGCGATGAAGGGAATCAGCAGCACCACATAACGATCGACAATGGAGGCGATCCAGAACGGCAGATAGCGCTGCAGGAAGGGCACGCCGCGCTCATGGTAGTAGTCCGCCTCGGCGCTCAGCGGCAACTCGGCTGGTGTGGCCGCCGGAAACTGCCCCGGCGGGTCCAGCACGCTGCCGTCGCGCAGTACCTCGCTGCTGGCACGCAGGATCAGCGAAGCCAGCGCCGGATGAAAGTCCTCGTTGATCACCAGAGTCGCCACCGGAGACAGCAGCTCGGTACGCTGCTCGGGAATATTGCGCTGCAGATCCAGCAAGCCCTCGGGCACCACCAGCCGATCGAGAAAGCTCAGCCGCGCAGCCAGCGCCTCCACCTGGCTGAGATTGACCATTTCCACCCCGGGATCAGCCAGCAGCTGGGTAACAGTGCTGTTATTGACCGGCAGCACGAAGAACGCCGCATCCAGCTCACCTGCACGCAATGCCTTGGCCGAGGCGCTGCCGGACAGCTGCTGCCAGTCGCCGCTGGCGATGTTCTGCTCGCCGAGTTGTCCGCCCAGCTGGCTGAAGATACTGCGTACCACCCCCCAGGTACCGCTGCCTTCGCTGCCGACCGACACCCGGCGGCCATCCAGATCACTGAGCCGGGAGATTCCTGCATCACGGCGCTGGAACAACCACAGGGGCTCATGGTAGATGGCCCCCAGGCTTTCCAGCCCCTCCAGCTGTTCAGATTCCAGCAGGCTGGTGGTGCCGCTCTGGATCAGGCCGAGCTGCACACGGCCCTCGGTCAGGCGCTGCAGGTTCTCCACCGAACCGCTGCTGCTGCGCACTTCCAGCTCCAGCCCATCCTCGGCCAGGCGTTCCTTCAGCTGCAATCCGAACTGGTGATAACCGCCGCTTTCACCCCCGGTGGTCATCACCAGATGCCGGGGCGGTGCCGGGTCCAGAAAACGGAACAGAGCCCAGGCCAACAGCAACGCCAGCGGCACTATCCATAGATTGGTGCGCACAAACAGCGCCGCCTGTTTTACCCCATTCATCAGTGTCAGCCTCCTTGGTCTACCCGCACAGTCTAAACGTCTGGATACCACAGGGCCATGCTCCTGTGGCTGCTGGACACAGGCCTTGCAAGAAGATTACATTCTGGTACTGTCTATCCATACCGACGTCCTGTCGGCTTCCTTCTTTGCAGTTTTTCCCGTTTACCGTTTTCATTTTTCACATTGATTGTTTTAGACAAGGAGCAATGCTGTTCGCCATGAGCAAATCCCCCTCAATCGTGCTCACCCGCCTGGATATCCAACGTCTGGATGAGGTATTGAATTCGTTGGACGGGCCCGTCGACCTGCTGGACGCTCTCGAAAACGAGATCCAGCGCGCCAAGGTTGTGGGGCATGACCGCGTGGGTGCGGACGTGATCACCATGAATTCACGGGTGCGCTTTGCCGATGAGACCAGCGGCCGCGAGATGGTGCTGACGCTGGTGTACCCCGACAAGGCCGGTGCCGAAGGCGCCATCTCGGTCCTGGCACCGGTAGGCATCGCCCTGCTCGGCCTGAAAAAAGGCCAGAGCATCGACTGGAAAGGCCCCAGTGGTCGCCCGCTGAAGCTCAAGATCATCGACATCGAGTACCAGCCGGAAGCCAACGGCGACTTCCACCTCTGATTGCCAAGGGGTCAGATCAGCGTCCCTTACCGATCTGCCTTATCTGACCCCATCAGCGCCTCATCCACTCCCAGCTCCAGCTCCGCTCGCTCGGTCCAGTGCTCCCCCAGCTCGGACTTGACTGACACCCCCAGCTCCTTGAAGTCGTTGATCTGCTTGACCAGGTTGCCGCGACCGCTGACCAGTTGACTGCAGGCCCGTTGCCAGGCTTCGGTAGCCCGCTCCAGACTGCTGCCGATACTGTCCATGCTGCCGAGGAAGGTGCGCAGTTTGTCATGGATGCGCCCTGCCCGTTCCGCCAGTTCAGCGGTGTGTCGGTTCTGATCCTCGAAGCGCCAGAGTTGCCGGACGATATTCAGACTGGTCAACAGCGTGGTCGGCGTGGCCACCAGCACATTCTGCTCGATGGCCTTCTGGAACAGGCTCTCATCAGCCTTGAGAGCTTCGACAAAGGCCGACTCGATGGGCACGAACATGAACACCATTTCCGGGGCGTTGAGACTCGGCAGGTCAAAGTAGTTGCGGTCGGACAGTTCACGGATCCGCTGGCTGAAGGCCTGCACATGCTCGGCCAGCGCCAGCTGCCGCTCGGTCTCATCCTCACTGTTGATATAGCGGGTATAGGCGTTCAGCGAGACCTTGGCATCGATGATCAGGTGCTTGTCCTGGGGCAGATAGACCAGCACGTCGGGGCGCTGGCGCTGGCCGTCACTGGCCAGCAGGCTGACTTCGCGCTTGAAATCGATACCAGCGCGCAGGCCGGAACGCTCCAGCACGTTCTCCAGAATCAGCTCGCCCCAGTTGCCCTGGGTCTTCTTCTGCCCGCGCAGAGCGGTGCTCAGATCATGGGCTTCCCGGGTGATCTGCTGGTTCAGCTGCTTGAGCTGCAACAGCTCCTGGGTCAGCGCCGCCTGCTGCTGGGTGTCCTTGTGATGGATATCCTCCACCTTGCTGCGGAATTGGTCGATCTGCTCGCGGAAGGGCTTGAGCAATGCATCAAGGGACTGCTGGCTGGTCTGGGTAAAGGTCTGCCCCTTGGCCTCGAAGATGCGCCCGGCCAATTGCTCGAACTCCAGCTTGAGCTGTTCGCGGCTTTCCCTGAGCAGTTGCTGCTGCTCGTCGAAGTGCTGCTGGCGGTGCTGCAGGGTGCTCTGCAGGGTGGAGTGTTCAACCCGCAGCTCCTCATGGCGCTGCTGCAGTTGCTGCAGGCGTTCCTCAAGGGTCTGGCGCTCGTTGTGCAGTTGCTCGCGCTGACGCTGCTGTTCACCAGCCAACACACTGAGCCGTTCGCCGCGCCGCTGCCATTCCTGAGCACGGCGTTCGCTGTCCTGAAATCTCTGTTCCAGCCGGTCCTTTTCCTGAGCAAGTGTGTCAAGTGACTGCCGCAGATGCTGCAGGTGCAGCTCCCCGTTACGCTGCGCAGCCTCCTGCTCGGCGAGCTGCATACCCAGCGCCCGATTGCGTCTCAGCAAAACCCAGCCAGTGACAACCCATCCACTGAATAATGCCCCTGCGATAATCAGCAGCTCGGTATGTCCATTGAAAAGCATCAGTTTCTCCTGTGGTTACCCCTGACATCGCCTGTTCTTGCAGGACCGATCCGCCATCATTTTGACGACATTTTCAGCCGCTCGTCGCCAGCGACAAAATAATGCTACAAAAAAGATATGGTCTTGGTAGTTTGATTACATTCATCCCCACATACAACAAAGGTGGCCTCATGGTAGATGCCTCCTCAATCCGGCCTCGCCGACTTCTACTGGTTGATCCCTGTGATGAGTGCATCTCCCTGGGCACCCACCTGCAAGCATCCGGATGGGACATATACAACGCCAGACTGGAAGATATAGGCATACCCAGCTGCGACCTGGGCATGCTGCGCCTGCAGGCCAAGCATCTCGACAATCTCAAGAAAGTCAAAGCACTGATCAACCGTACCGGTGTCCAATGGGTGGTCGCTGTCCCCCAGCCACTGCTTCAGCTGCCCCGGGTAGAGCGGTTCATTGCCGAGTGGTGTCTGGATTATCACACCCTGCCATTTGATCACTCACGCATTGACATTGCTCTGGGCCGCGCCTGCGGTATGGCTCATTTGCGCCGCAGGCAATTACAGGCAATCGGCAGGCCGGACGAATTCATGTTCGGCGAAAGCGATCATGCCCGAGTTCTGCGTCGTATGATTGCACGCATTGCGCTAACCGACACGCCAGTCATGATTCGCGGAGAAAGCGGCTCGGGCAAGGAGTTGATTGCCCATGCCCTGCATGAGCAGTCGCCACGCCGGGAGCAGCCCTTTATTGCGGTGAACTGCGGAGCGATACCCGAACAGCTGATCCAGTCCGAACTGTTCGGCCATGAAAAAGGCGCCTTTACCGGTGCCCACCAGCGCCAGACCGGGCGGATCGAGGCGGCGAATGGCGGCACCCTGCTGCTTGATGAAATCGGCGACCTGCCGTTGGAGCTGCAGGCCAACCTGCTGCGTTTTCTCCAGGAAAAGCAGATACAGCGGGTTGGTGGTACGTAGCGATGCTGGCGGGCAGGCGCTACAGCCAGCCGCGATGGCCAGGGTGTTGCTCTGCTGGTTGCTGCCACCAGCTGCGAGGTTCACACCCACCGAACCGGATAAGCCGTTAAGAGAACCAGTGATGCTGGCGTTGTTCTGCACATCCTGGTTCTGGGTAGGCCGTCCATCGCCATGACCCGGATGACGCCCGTAGCCGGAAGCGACCAGACTGAGGGCGCTGTCACCGGCCTCAACGCCATTGTAGGTGTCGCCAGCAGCAGCCACCTGCAGTACTTCGATGGAGGCTTCAGCATTCTGCGCTTCGGCTGCGTTGGCAATGGCAGCGTCGTTTTTCTGCTGGTTGAACGAGCCCGCAGCAACGTTCAGCCCCAGGTTACCCGAGTAGCCATTACCGGTATTCTCCAGCGTCGCGTTATTGGTGACATCCAGGTTGGACAGGGAGTTACCCGCACTCAGCTGACCTACAGAGATGCTGGCAGTAGCACTGTGGTTACCGAAAACAAAGTCCGCGTCAGCATCAGCAGTGGAGATGGCCAGCGCGTTAGCCTGCTGGTTGGAATCCCCGGCAGCGAAGTTGATCCCCGCGTTACCGCTGCCGCCCTGGACAGTATCGTCGATTGCCGCGTTGTTCTCGGTGCCGTCGTTTTCAACGCTGTTGAACAGACTGACCTGCGCGTCCTGCACGGATGCAGTCGAGGCTGACGGTTCCTGTTCGGGCGTCGGGGTGACCGGCGGATTATGCGGGCGACCCTGCGGACTCGCTGCCAGAGCCCCCATGGAGAGGGTTGCTGCTACAACAAAGGCGATCGATGTAAGTTTATGCTTGGTTTTCATGACCTGAATCCTTGTGTGGCTTTCAATTATCAGAGGTGTACTACTCCAGAATGCGGATACCGAGGCTGTTGACCATGCGGTTGCCAACCCCGGCAGCCTGATTCAGCTGAACCACGCCGCGACTCCCCGCGAACGCCTTGTCGTCAATCTCGACTCGGCGATCTTCCACGTCGCGTGATTCTGCAGCTGAACTGCTTGGCGACAGCGCCGCGCTCTGGGCGAGGATGCTGTCGTCCAGGCTTTCGGGGCGGATAGCTGTGCCCAGACGAAAGCCGTTGATCTGTTGATTGGCCGCCCCGGCGCTCTGGTTCACGCCCAGTACGCCGCTGCCGCCGCTGAAGGAGTTGCCAAGGATGCTGGCCTGCATGGCTGCCGAGGCATGGTCAACGGGGATGCCGTCCAGACGCTGTTCCACCTTGATCTGCGGAAGCTCCCCTGCGGATACGGCCCGCGCGTTGACTTGCTGATGCAGGTCACCGGAGGCCTGATTGAACATCAGGGTTCCGCTGTAGCGGGAGGCGCTTGCATCAATGCTTGCGCTGGTCGCGGGCTCACCGGCAGTTGCTGTCAGGCTGAACAGCAGCCCCACACAGCCGATCAGGTATCGGTATGTCATGCTCAATGCCCCTTCAGATTCTGCAGTGGTCGCAGCCCTTGCTGAACACTGCGGTTGACCTGACCACTGACGCGGCTGGCTGCGCCGGTGGCCCCGGCGGAGGAGTGGATACCGCTCGCTCCGCCGCCGGATCTTGTGGCAGCCGCGCCAGCCGCCGGATCACCGGGACCGGTAAAGATATACAGGCCATTGGCCAGAGCACTGCTGCTGACAATGTTGGCGAAATCACTGTCCGACACTTCCACCGCACCGCTGCGTACACCGAGGGCGCGATGGACCTGATGAGCGTTATTCGGGTTGACCAGCTGAGGGTTTGGATCTGGAACGAGCTCCTGCCGTGCAGCGGCCCGGGGCTTTACTTCCCGGGAGATGATGATATCGCCACCAGCGGCTTCGGCCGGAAGCTGGGTGAGCACACAGATGACCAGGCCGCTGAAGCAGACCAGCCACTGTGCTAACAGGGAAGAGAGGTTAATGCTCATTGTATTTTTCCGTATCCAGCCCCGGAGGCGGCGCATCCGTATGTACAGCCCAATAGAGCAATGCACATGCCAGAACCGGAAAGACATTTCGTATCAATGAGTTAAGGCGTTATGCGCAGAAACCTCCTGACCCATTGTTTCAATCTTGTAACACCTTGAAACCGGGTAACAGACCTCAACCCCTGATGAAACGGGACGGACGGGGAAAAAGCAGCAGCGGCGGCAGGTCTCAGTTATGAGAAAGCCCAGCGAGAGGGAGGAAATCCGGGGCGTTGCGCTTGGGTTGATGTCTCAGAAATGAGATAGACAGGTAGATATGGCAGATTTGCTGCACCGGCAGGCCGGTGCAGCGAAACACTCAGGTCAACCGCACTTGCTGTCGCCGCAGGCCAGACAGGTCAGGCATCCATCCATCTGCACCGCTGCCTTGGTATGGCATTTGCCGCACAGCTGGGCACCGGCGGGGTATTCCTCGGTGCTGTCATCACATTCGGCATCGGCCTGGCTCTGGGCGGCACGGCCAGTGAATTCGGCGCGTTTCTGCTCCAGATAGGCACGCTGGTGCTCATCCACCTCGTCCTTGATCAGGCCGATATGCTTGAGGTGCTGTTCCAGTACATCACCGATCTCGGCCACCAGCGAGGGCATCCAGCGGCCACCGCGTTTCATGTAGCCGCCCTTGGGGTCGAACACGCTGCGCAGTTCTTCAACCAGGAAGGTACAGTCGCCACCCTTGCGGAATACCGCCGAGATGATCAGCGTCAGTGCCGAGATCCACTGGTAGTGTTCCATATTCTTCGAATTGATGAAGATCTCGAAGGGACGGCGCTCTTCGTGCTCGCTGCCACGGTTGAGAATCACGTCATTGATGGTGACGTAGATCGCATGCTCCGAGGTCGGCGTCTTGATCTTGTAGGTACAGCCTTCCAGATGCTCGGGACGCTTGAGCTTCTCGTGCATCTCGACGTAGTCAGGCGCCTGCTTTTCAGCCACGGCCTTGGGCTGCTCGTCCGGCTTGACTACCGCATACTCAACGATCTTTTTACTTATCTTGATGGACATATCGTTTCCCTTGCCCCGCCGCTCGGCGGAGCTGTTCACATTTTACCGGCGCTTCAGAATTTGCCGTAGTAGCCTTCCTTGAGCGCATCGTACAGGTTGGCTGCAGTATGCATTTCGCCATCGTACTCGATCTCGTCACCGCCCTTGGCCTCGATCACCGTGCCGTCCTCCAGCTTGAAGCTGTAGGTGGTGTTGGCCAGATCTTCCTCCTTGACCAGCACGCCCTGGAACGCCTCGGGATTGAAGCGGAAGGTGGTGCAACCCTTCAGCCCCTTGTGGTAGGCATACAGGTAGATGTCCTTGAAATCCTCGTAGGGGTAATCAGTCGGCACGTTGGCGGTCTTGGAAATCGACGAGTCGATCCACTTCTGCGCAGCGGCCTGAACATCCACATGCTGGGTCGGGGTTACCTCATCGGCGGAGATGAAGTAGTCCGGCAGGTTGCGGCCTTCGCCCTGGGTCTGGGGCAGCGCCTCGGGGTTGATGAACTCCCGGTAGGCCAGCAGCTCGAAGCTGAACACATCGACCTTTTCCTTGGACTTCTTGCCCTCGCGGATCACGTTGCGGAAGTAGTGATGAGCAAAGCTCGGCTCGATGCCGTTGGAGGCGTTGTTGGCCAGCGACAGGGAGATGGTGCCGGTCGGTGCAATGGAGCTGTGGTGGGTGAAGCGCGCGCCTTTCTCGGCCAGCGCCGCAACCAGTTGCGCATCTTCCGCTGCAACCTGCTGCATGTAGCGGCTGTATTTTGCCCACAACACCTTGCCCTTGACCTTCTGGCCGACCTTGAAGCCGTCCTTCTTCATTTCCGGACGCTTGGCCAGCATGGCGCCGGTGACGGTGAACTCCTCATCCATCAGCGGGGCCGGGCCTTTTTCTTCGGCCAGTTGCAGGCCGGTGCGCCAGCCCTGCATGGCCATCTCTTTCGATACGCGCTCGGTGAATTCGAGGGACTGGGCATCACCGTACTTCATGCACAGCATGGTCATGGTCGAGCCCAGGCCCAGGAACCCCATGCCATGACGGCGCTTGCGGAAGATCTCGTCGCGCTGCTGCTCCAGCGGCAGGCCGTTGATTTCCACCACGTTGTCCAGCATGCGGGTGAAGATATCCACCACCTTGCGGTACTCGTCCCAATCAAAGCGGGCTTTCTCGGTGAAGGGGTCGCGAACGAACAGGGTCAGGTTGATCGAGCCCAGCAGGCAGGCGCCATAAGGCGGCAGCGGCTGTTCGCCACAGGGGTTGGTGGCGCGGATTTCCTCACAGAACCAGTTGTTGTTCATCTGGTTGACCCGGTCAATCAGAATGAAGCCCGGTTCGGCGAAGTCATAGGTGGAGGTCATGATCATGTCCCAGATGCGCCGCGCCTTCATGGTGCGGAAGATCCGGCAGGCCACCAGGCCATCTTCACGGGTGACATAGCGCTCATTACTCGGCCATTCGCGCCAGATCACCTGCTGCGGGTCGTCCAGATCGACATTATCCGCATCAACTTCCGCCTGCTTCAGCGGAAAGGCCAGTTTCCACTCACTGTCGGACTCCACTGCGGCCATGAACTCCTCAGTGATCAGCAGCGACAGGTTGAACTGGCGCAGACGCCCGCCCTCGCGCTTGGCACGGATGAAGTCGGCAACGTCCGGGTGGCCGACATCGAAGGTGGCCATCTGCGCGCCCCGACGGCCACCGGCCGACGACACGGTGAAGCACATCTTGTCGTAGATATCCATGAACGACAGTGGGCCGGAGGTATAGGCACCGGCACCGGAGACGTAGGCACCACGCGGGCGCAGGGTGGAGAATTCGTAACCGATACCGCATCCGGCCTTGAGGGTCAGTCCGGCCTCGTGCAGTTTGGCGAGGATATCGTCCATCGAGTCGCCGATGGTCGCGGACACGGTGCAGTTGATGGTCGAGGTGGCCGGCTTGTGTTCCAGCGCACCGGCGTTGGAGGTGATGCGTCCGGCAGGGATGGCACCATGGCGCAGTGCCCAGAGGAACTGCTCATACCAGGTCTCGCGCAGTTCCGGCGCTTCCACTTCGGCCAGGGCGCGGGCAACCCGCTGATAACTGGCATCGACTGTCTGGTCGATAGCCACACCGTCCTTGGTCTTGAGTCGATATTTGGTGTCCCAGATATCTTCCGAGGCAGGCTGCATGGGAATACTGCTGACCACATTATGCAGGCGCTGCACCTTGGCTGCTTGACTCATCATCTTCTCCTGAATTGCCGTGATTCCACTGAAAGTGTGCGGTTATGACACGCCAGCTCGATCACTACCTGTTGTGCGTGGAGAAGAATCCTAGACCCACATATAGTAAATTTCAACCGCTATATTTGACCCTGCGGCCTTGACTTGCGGCAACCCCTGAAAGCATCGGGCTCAGGCCGATCCACCATCTATCGGGAAGAACTCCCCGGCGCTCCAGACCCCGAGCCGGGTCTGCCCATCAAGGTGCCTTTCCTCGGCCAGTTCCACCAGTTGATAGAACACATTGCGATGGATCAGCGCGCGCAGATTGCTCCGCAGCAGGATATAGGGTGAGGGTTCGCCGCTGTGCTCATCCACACTGACAGCGAGTGGATGGTCGCTGTCGGCCAGCACCTGCTGCTCCAGGCTGGTAAAGAAACGCAATTGCTGCTGCTCGCCCTGCCCTGTCACTTCCAGCCGCGTGGCCACGAAGGGAACGTCATCCACCCGGATGCGCCACTTCTCCACCGGGGTGACCAGGTAGTAGCAGCCATCCTGCTCCAGACGCAGGATGCCGGAGAACAGCTGGGCCAGCGCCAGCCGGGTGATGGGCCCGCCTTCGTGATACCAGGTGCCGTCACGGGCAATGTGCATGTCCATGTCACCACTGAACTCGGGGTTCCACAGGTGCACCGGGGCCGGCTCCTGTGCCGCACCCAGCGTGGACTCGGGCAGACTGTTGAGCAGGGACTGGGCCGGGGGTAGTCGATCAGTCAAATGAGTACTCCATATCAGCGCCGCGTGGCCAATCAGCGGCTGCCCAACAGTTGACGGGTGTAAGCCTGCATCGGTTCCCGCAGCAGATCCTCGGGACGGGATTTGCTGAGGTTGAAAAAGCCGGTGCGACTCTCGATGGTGGTGAAGTCCACCAGCCGCTCGGTGCTGGCCTCCATCAGCAGCATCTGCAATACCACCTGATCGCGCCCCCGGTTACCCTGGCTGTCGCTGGTCTGCTGATCTGACTTCCCGCTGGCCCGGGCGCTGGCAAAGCGGGTATACAGCAGATAGTCCTGCCCCTGCTGACGGGCGCGCAACAGTGCCTCCTCCAGCCCCAAAGGCTGCTCGGCCCGGCGCACCATGGGGAACACCTCGACCGCCGCGACAAAGGCCTCTTCGGCGAGAATGTTCGGCCTGGCCTGGCTGTAGCCCACCGGGTCGAAATGGCTCTGGGCAATGTAAATCCGCGAGTCGGCCTGCAGACGCCAGTTGCCACCGCGCTGGATCTGATAGTTGTCTACCAGCCGGGCATCACCTAGGTAATGCCTGCCCTCCTCCACCATCTGCGAGGGCATGCAGGCGCTCAACAGCAAGGTGCCCAGTACGGCCGAGACGGTAGTCACTGCTCGCAGGAAGTTCATAGGCCGCGCATCCATTCCGGGCGCAGAGCGGCCTGCTCCGGCTGGGCAATGGCTTCACGGACCTGCGCCAGCAGACGCTGCTTGTCCCGCCCCAGGACACCCTTGAGCACCAGGTAGTTGGACGCGTGGTCACTGCGAAACACCGTCTCCTCCAACTCCAGCGGCGCGAGGAACTGCTCCATCTCGACAAACAGCTCATGCTGGTTCAACGGCTGGAAATCCGGAAACTGCTCACGGTAGCGCTCCAGTCCGTTGGGAAAGCTGACCACCAGAGTGGACAGGTAGTCGGGCTGGGTCAGGTTCATCAGCCGTGCCGAGTTGGCCGCATGCTGCTCACTCAGGGAGCGTCCACCCAGGCCGTTGAGGATCATCACCGAGGTTTTCAAACCGGCTTCCCGGGCCTTGAGCAGAGCCTCGGCGGTGGACTCGAAGGTCTCGCCCTTGTTCACCCGGCGCAGCACTTCGTCATCTCCGGACTCGGCACCGACATACAGCATTTTCAGTCCGGCTTCACGCAGTTGCCGGAGCTCCTCCACCGACTTGCGCCGCAGGTTGCGTGGCAGGCAATAGGAAGTGACCCGATGCACCTCCGGCATATGCTCGCGGATCGCCTCGAGAATGCGCAGCAGGCGGTGGGTCGGCAGCACCATGGCATCGCCATCGGCGAGGAATACCCGCTGCACCAGCATGCGCTCACCGCACTGACGGACCTCCTCCAGCACCTGGTCTTCATCCCGGGCACGGAATTTCTTCTGCGGTGCGGTGTACATGTCGCAGAAAGTGCACTTGTTCCAGGAGCAGCCATTGGTCACCGGCAGGATCAGCGAATGGGCCTCACTCGGCGGGCGGAACACCGGTTCGATGTAGTCGATGGGAAACTGAATTCGAGCAGTCATGCCTCACTCCAACGTCAGAACAACAGCCAGTCTACAGGATAGTCGCCCGACTGTATCCGGCCTGCCAGCGCGATTTCACCCGTATGGGTTTAGCGCGCAGCAGCGCTGATTCATTAAAGTCGGATCATCAGCAGCAGGCATTTTGCTATTGGAACAAAACCGAAAACAACAAGGATAAGTAAATGCACAATCAGAATCGAACCGGTGCAACAGGCTTCGTAGTCTCCTCACTGTCGGCTGTGGTTCTGGCCATCAGTCTGAGCGGGTGTCTTTCGGGCGGTGGTGGAGGGAGCGGTAGCAGCGGTGACAGCAGTGGTGGCGGCCCTGCCCCGGTCAATCCACTGCAGGTATCCACCCAACAGGGCGACTACATAGGTATTGAACAGGCAGGCATGCGTGTCTATCGCGGCATCCGCTATGGCTTGGCCGAACGCTTCGCCAGCCCGGCATATCCGCCCGCGCATGAGCAGGCAGTCGAGCTGAGCGAGGAGTTCGGCAGTGCCTGTCCGCAGAATGCCAGCCCGTTCGGCGAGGCCAGCATCGATGAAGACTGCCTGTTCCTCAACGTCTATACCCCGGATGAGCCCGGCGACTATCCGGTCATGGTCTGGGTGCATGGTGGAGCCTTCATCTACGGCTCCGGTGGCGCCACTTACAACCCCGTTCGCCTGGTCGACCAGGGCGTTGTTGTGGTTACCCTGAACTACCGTCTCGGAGCCTTCGGCTTCCTGCCTCACACCGCACTGGGCAACTCCAACTTCGGGCTGCAGGATCAGCAGCTGGCGCTGCAATGGGTGCAGGACAATATCGCCGAGTTCAATGGCGACCCGGATAACGTGACCCTGTTCGGCGAGTCCGCCGGTGGTCACAGTGTCATGAGCCAGCTGGCGTCCCCTGAAGCGGCTGGGCTGTTCCACAAGGCCATAGTGCAGAGCGGCTCGTACAACGGTGACCAGTTGTCCCTGCAGGCCATCACCATGGGACCGATCACCATTCCCGGCGGTGAGCAGCTGTTCGGTCTGCCGACCATAGGCAGTACCACCTGCGACACAGCGGCCGACAGCGAGCTGCTGGACTGTCTGCGCGGTTTGTCAGCCGAGGAACTGCTGCAGGCGCAACCAGCCAATATACTGCCGGTAACCGGTACGCCGACCCTGCCGGTATCCATCAACCAGGCCCTGGCCAGCGGTGAATTCAACCAGGTGCCGGTGATGATGGGCAGCAACCTCAACGAAGGCACCCTGTTTACCCTGCTGGCACTGGCTGATAACCCAACCGCTCTGACCACAGTACCGGGTTATTTCGCTGCCGTTGCTCAGCTGCTGGGGGAAGACCCGCGACTGGATGCCCAGCAGATTGCCCAGGACTATCTGGTGAAATTCCTTGGCAACGATGCGCCGACCCTGGACGCCTATAACGCCATTGGTACCGATTGGCGTTTCAACTGTCCCAACAGTCGTCAGTGGAACATGCTGCAAGATCAGGTTCCGACCTGGGGTTACTGGTTTGCTGATCAGAACGCCCCGGCCATTCCCGGCCTGCCTGCACCCTTCCACATGGGCGCCACCCACACGGCAGAGATTCAGTATGTGCTGAGCTCAGAGGAGACGCTGGTCGAACGCGGTGCTACCGAGCAGCAACTGGAACTGGCGCAGCAGATGGCAGAGTACTGGACCAGCTTTGCCAGATACGCTGAGGACCCGGCTATCGGACCCAACGGCACCGATGGCGCTGCCGAGGCCGTGGAATGGCCGCAGCTGACCAGCAGTGGCCAGGTTCTGCGTCTCGAAGCCCCTACACCGACTGCAAAGGCCAAGGCGGAGTACGATACCTTCCACAATTGCAGCTACTGGGCCGCCCCTCCCCTGGCCACTCTGACTCCGCAATAGGCCCAGTCACCCCTCAGCGCGCCGACATCCGTCGGCGCTGCTGTTTCTAGCGCCAGTCAGCGCTCCTTCTTCGGCAATATGGCCAGAAAGTTCTCCTGCGCCACCCGCTGCGCCACGACCTCGGGCAAAGCATCGAGAAACACGTCGAAGCCCTGCATGTGCTCACCCAGCCGCTTGAAGCGACCGACCACGTCAGAGCCGATCATGAATCGATCAGGGTAGCGTTCGACCAGCCTTACCCAGCGCCCATCGGGCTGGCCATCGCTGTCCAGCAGGTACGGCTCGAGCATGGTCCAGGACAAGTCGATATACAGGTTGGGATACAGCTCCAGCATACGCTCGAGCTCGCCGAACAGAAACTCGAGCTTTTCCTGATGGCGGTGGATTTCCATGCTTGTGCCGGCGTGGGCCCAGATGAAACGCACGGTGGGATGGTCACGCAGCGCCTCTTCCAGTTCCGGCAGATACAGCGGATTGCGTTCGCGTTTGGAGGTGATATTGCTGTGGATCATCACCGGCAGATCATGCTCGGCCGCGAGAAAGTAGATACGCCGCAACGCCTCGCTGTTGGCCCGCGGGGTATCACTCTGGGTCAATGCGGTCAGGTCATCATGGCGGGTGAAGATCTCGCCTATGCCCTGCCACAGGCCGGGGTACATTTCCAACAGGCGGCGCACATGTTCGTCGGCGTTCTTGTCATTGGGATTGAAGCCGGTAAGAAACGGATGGAAGCGCTGGCGCTGCTCAGCGCTCAGCCCCTGCAGGGCATGGGCAACGATATGGTCGGTAGCGCTGAACCAGTAGGCGCCGGCATCATCACCGGCGTAGTAACGCGGGCGTTTCGGTTCATTCTCGTGCCATTTCTTGGCCACCGAGATGCCGCTGATCATGACATGCTCTATGCGGTGGGCGTCCATCTGCTCCAGCAGGCTGGCCATGCCGTCGGTTTCCTGGAAGAAGTCGACATAGTGCAGATGGGCGTCGGTATAGCGGTAGTCGCGGGCCGTGGCGTGCAATGCGCAGAGGGTGGCCAGCAGACAGAGGGCGGTGCGCAGGTATGGCAAACCGGGTGCTCCTGTAGCAGCAAGATCACCCGGTAGACCGAAGCGCCAGCAGCAAGTTCAGCGCGAGCTCAGCTCGGCTCGCTGTCCTTGCGCCGCTTGATGCGGTTACCCATGCGTACGCCGATATCGGTGAGAAACTGCATGTAGCCTTCCTTGTCCTCGATCACTTCCTGCCAGAACGGCGAGTGGTACATGGACATGGCCCCCTGCACCAGCGCCCAGGCCGCACAGTAGTGGAAGTAGGCAGGTACGTCCTCCAGCTTGCCCTCATCGATGCGCTGCTGGATCACCCCGGTAAGATGGTTGAAGTTCGAGGCGCGAATGCCATGCAGTTCTTCCACCAGCTCGGGCATCTGATTGCTCTTGACCACCTTTTCTTCCAGGCGGTCGAACAGACGGTAGCGTTCGGGGTCGCTCATACGGAAGGCGAAATACTCCCGGGACAGGGCTTCGCGGTCCTTCTCGATACTTTCCGAGTGCAGCAGCTCGCTCAGATCCCGCTCGTAGTCCAGCATCAGACGCAGATAGATCTCCGCTTTGGACTTGAAGTGCTTGTAGATGGTGCCCTTGCCGATGCCGACCTCGTCGGCAATCATTTCCACCGTGACACTGTCTTCCCCCTGCTCGAGGAACAGACGCAGTGCTGCGGCGAGAATTTCCTGTTCCCGGCGGCGGAACTCCCGAACCTTGCGTGACTCTTTCTGCATGAGCTTTCCTGCATTATCTGCATATATGCGTGACGGTGAATGCACATTATGCCAACTTCATGACCATTTGCACACGCTCAGTATTAATATGACCATAAATTCATATCCATCCCTGATACGCCCCGCCGTGATGCGCGGATCAGGCTATCATCTGACTAGAACCTTCTTGCCAGGACCACACCATGCTCCACGACTGCCAATGGAACGACGAGTTTCCCCAGGATGGGGATATCTGCTACCTGAACCACGCCGCCGTAGCCCCCTGGCCGCAACGCAGCGCCGATGCGGTCATCGCCTTTGCCCGGGAGAACGTGCAACGAGGCGCCAGTGACTACCCGCGCTGGGTGCAGCTGGAGCACCGCCTGCGCGTTCAGTTCCAGACCCTGCTCAATGCACCGGGCAAGGGTGATATCGCCCTGGTCAAGAACACCTCCGAGGCCCTGTCGCTGGTAGCCATGGGACTGGAGTGGAGCGAAGGCGACGAGGTGCTGCTCAGCGACCAGGAATTCCCTTCCAACCGCATTCCCTGGCAGGCCCTGGAGCCCCGGGGTGTGCGGGTACATCAGATCAGCCTGAGCGGGAATGATCCGGAAGCGGCCTTGATTGCCGCCATGGGGCCGCGAACACGCCTGCTGAGTATCAGCTCGGTGCAATATGCCAGCGGTCTGCGTATGGATCTGCAGCGCCTCGGGGCCGCCTGCCGCGAGCGGAATATCCTGTTCTGCGTGGATGCGATCCAGTCTCTCGGTGCCCTGCCGATCGATGTCAGCGCCATCGACTGCGACTTCCTGATGGCCGACGGTCACAAGTGGCTGCTCGGCCCGGAAGGACTCGGAGTGTTCTACTGCCGCCGGGAAGTGCGCGACCAGCTGCAGCTGACCCAGTTCGGCTGGCATATGGTGGAGGCCCTGGGCGACTACGACCGGGAGGACTGGATACCCGCCAGCACCGCCCGGCGCTTCGAGCCCGGCAGCCCCAACACCCTGGCCCAGCATGCGCTGTCCGCCAGCCTGGAGTTGTTGCTGGAAGTCGGCATGGAGCGCATCCAGCAGGCCCTGCAGCAACGCACCGCCTACCTGCTGCAGTCCATCGGCAAACTGCCGGGCGCAAAGCTGCTGAGTCCCCAGGCACCGGAACGCCGGGGCGGCATAGTGACCTTTACCTTCCAGGGAGTGGATAACACCTGGCTGCACCAGCAGCTGATGCAGGCCGGGGTCATCTGTGCGGCCCGGGGTGGCGGCATCCGCTGGTCCCCGCACTTCTATACCCCCCAGGATGTGCTGGATCGTGCCCTGAAGATATTGCGCGAAATACTGCAGAACGCCTGTAACCGGTCACGATAAGGACGAAAACCTTATTCCAAATCCGTTTAACAGGAAGGGGCTTTTTCCTGGCATTGTTCAAAAAAGCGTCAATACTTACCCCATCAGCTTTCGGTATCCCCCAAGCACCGAAGGCTGGCAGAAGCGGCTCTGTCCGCTTCTTCATCACTCCTAATGGTCTTTAGCCCGAATTCTTCCCCCGGAATTCGGGTTTTTTTATGAGTGCTCAGATCAAGCAGCCTTCAAGGAGTTTGGGGGAGCCAAACTGCCAAGCTGGCAGATATCTGCTTGAATCAAATCAATAGCATCATGAGTTCCATTCATATCAGGCTCAGGTGCCCGTTCTGGTAAACTACCTCGTTTATTCATCGTTGATTCTGGAGTTTTCATGTCTGACCTTGCTACCCGCCTGACCCGTCTGAATGAGGCCCTGCGCCAGCGCATTCTGATCCTCGACGGTGGCATGGGCACCATGATCCAGAGCTACAAACTGGAAGAGGCAGATTTCCGGGGCGAGCGCTTTGCCGACTGGCATCGGGATCTCAAGGGCAACAACGACCTGCTGATCCTCAGCAAACCCGAGGTCATCGCCGCTATCGAGCGCGCCTACCTGGACGCCGGCTCGGACATTATCGAAACCAACACCTTCAACTCCACCCGGGTATCCCAGTCCGACTACGGCATGGAAGAGCTGGCCTATGAGTTGAACTTCGAAGGCGCCCGCATCGCCCGCCGGGTGTGTGACGAGAAGACCCTGGAAACCCCGGACAAGCCGCGCTTCGTGGCCGGCGTGCTCGGACCGACCAGCCGTACCTGCTCCCTGTCCCCGGACGTGAACAACCCCGGCTACCGCAACATCACCTTCGATGCGCTGGTGGAAAACTACAGCGAAGCCACCCGCGGCCTGATCGAAGGCGGTGCCGACCTGATCATGGTCGAAACCATCTTCGACACCCTCAACGCCAAGGCTGCCATCTTTGCCATCCAGGGCGTGTTCGAGGAGCTGGGCGTCGAGCTGCCGATCATGATCTCCGGCACCATCACCGACGCCTCCGGCCGCACCCTGTCCGGCCAGACCACCGAGGCGTTCTGGAACTCGGTGCGTCACGCCAACCCGATTTCCGTGGGCCTGAACTGCGCGCTGGGCGCCAAGGAGCTGCGTCCCTATCTGGAAGAACTGTCCAGCAAGGCCGACACCTACGTCTCCGCCCACCCCAACGCCGGTCTGCCCAACGCCTTTGGTGAGTACGATGAAAGCGCCGCGCAGACCGCTGAGCTGGTGGCCGAGTTTGCCCAGTCCGGCTTCGTCAACATTGTCGGTGGCTGCTGTGGCACCACGCCGGAGCATATCCGCGCTATCGCCGAAGCGGTCAAGGATATCGCCCCACGGCAGATTCCGGACATCCCCAAGGCCTGCCGCCTGTCCGGTCTGGAGCCCTTCACCATCGATCGCAACTCGCTGTTCGTCAACGTCGGTGAACGCACCAATATCACCGGCTCAGCGAAGTTTGCCCGGCTGATCCGCGAGGAAAACTACACCGAGGCGCTGGAAGTGGCCCTGCAACAGGTGGAAGCCGGTGCCCAGGTGATCGACATCAACATGGACGAGGGCATGCTGGACTCGAAGGCGGCCATGGTCACCTTCCTCAACCTGATTGCCGGCGAACCGGATATTTCCCGGGTGCCGATCATGCTCGACTCCTCCAAATGGGACATCATCGAGGCCGGACTCAAGTGCATCCAGGGCAAGGGCATCGTCAACTCCATCTCCATGAAGGAAGGGGTCGAGGAGTTCAAGGCGCACGCCCGCCTGTGCAAGCGCTACGG